>NZ_JBQQCM010000006.1:0-244197 GCF_052246755.1 Halobacillus sp. B29 | reverse complement strand
GAGAGCACTTGACCCCCTTACCAGGAAAACCTGAATGAAGACCTTAAAAAAGAAGCGTTAATGCTTCTCTTCTTAAAGATGGTCAAAAGTGTGAGGGGTTGACAGTTTCGTTCATATCAGGAGGCTCACCAGTTCCACCATAGGAAAGTGTCTGGGTGATGGAACAAGACGAATTATTTCCCCACCAACCCTTTCCCCATTTTAGTAACGGACCCATTTGTGTCGAAGCTGAGTCTTAAACAAATGTGAGTTTTTCTCAGCATGTTGGATTTAAAACTAAAAGAAGGCATCTAAGCGATGCCTTCTTTAACGTAGCAAGTTTTATAGGGTCTCTTCCAAGTGTTCATATATTTTATCGACAAGTTCCTTCGGTGTATCTGCAATGACCCTGTCTCCTTCGACTATTGCATAAAGACTTTGAGAACAAAGTCCGCAATTACTTAAACAGCCATATTCTATAACATCCAGATCGGGATCTTTTTCAAGAATCTCTCTGGCTTCCTGTGCACCGCTGGCCAAATTATTAATACAAAATTCTATCAATGGATTCATCCACGTTCACCTCTTTTTTATACGGATGAAACCCTATACCGCCCATATTTTAACACAAGGATTAAACAAAAAACAGACATTTTCGCTTTATCTTAAGCTTTAAGTCCCCTTGATTCAAGAGCTTGATAAATGGATTTTAATCTAGGGTTACCTTCTCCCACAATCTCATTTTCTACGAGTACAAGCGGGTAAAAAAGTTCTTCCTCAAGTAGACGGTCGACCAGCTGCTCATCCACGCCTGGCTGTTTTTTTTCATGGAGATCATAATAGTGATAAGAAACCTTATCTTCTCCATACTTTCTTGTTATAGCTGCTTGCAGCCACTCAAAGGTTTCTTTTGATCCAGGTGCATTCACACAGCTTGCGCACTTCACTTCTGCTCCATAAACGGTCAGGTTAATTTTCTTTTCACTCATTACTCTCTCCACCTTCATCAAATTCATATATTTTCATTTTACAAAACTGAGAAAAAAAGATAAAATGAAAATGGTTCTCAATCCATAAACCATCAGACCATAATAGATTTTTTGCCGATTTCGTTTTATAATGGAATTATAGAAAGGGGAAGATTGAACATGAATGAACAAGTTCAAGAAGTACTGAATAAACTTCGCCCATTTTTACTCCGTGACGGTGGAGATGTGGAACTCGTAGATGTGGAAGACGGTATCGTGCGCCTGCGTCTTATGGGGGCTTGCGGTAACTGCCCTAGTTCTACAATCACATTAAAAGCCGGCATCGAACGTGCCCTGGCTCAGGAAGTACCTGGCATATATGAAGTAGAGCAAGTATTTTAATACATGGTTTTAAATAGCCGGCACCTGTTAAGGTGCCGGCTTCTTTGTAATTTACTTAACGGGAGTTAATACGTTTTTACCATTGAAAAATCGGCATATGTTATCTAAGCATAATTTCATCATGTCAATGCGGGTTTCTCTTGTGGCTGAACCTATATGGGGAAGACAAACGACTTGATTAAGTTGAAGAAGCGGATGATCTGCTCCTATTGGTTCTTTTTCAAATACGTCCAACCCCGCTCCTGCTATCTCGTTGTTCACCAATGCTTCGTACAAAGACTGCTCATCAACCACCGATCCTCTGGAAGCATTAATAAAAATGGCTTCCGACTTCATTCGTTGGAAAGCTGCCTGATCAAACATGTGATGCGTTTCAGGAGTCAGTGGTACCATACTAACGATAAAATCTGATTGCTCAATCAGTTCATGAAACTCCGTAAAGCTAGCCTCTAATTTTTCTTCCGTTTCTTTATTTCTTGACCGATTATGGTAAAGAATGTTCATATCAAACCCTTTTGCTCTTTTAGCCACTGCTTCACCAATACGTCCCATTCCCACAATGCCTATTGTCTTATGGTGAATGTCTGAACCAGCTAAAAGTAGAGGTGACCAAGGTCCCCACTCCCCTCTTTTAACGAACTCACTGGCTTCAACAATTCTTCTGGCTGCAGCCATTAGTAGTCCGAATGTAAGATCAGCTGTTGTATCCGTAAGTACATCTGGAGTGTTCGTAACCACTACCTGTTTTTCCTCTGCATAGGTAATATCAACGTTGTCATAACCAACAGCCAGATTGGCTACAATATTCAGGGTAGTGGTCTGCTCCAGCAGTTCTTGATCGATGTTATCTGTCAGCATCGTCAATAACCCGTCAGCTTGAGCACTCTTCTCTAGCAAAACTTCACGCGGCACAGGTTTTTCTTCTTCCGGCCACATTTCAATGTTCAGCTGTTTGCGGTATGGTGCAATAACAGACTCTGGTAATGCTCTCGTTATATAAACATATGGTTTATGCAAGTTCTTCCCTCCATTTAACCTATTTTCAAGAACATTTTAACATATACTAATCCAACTGCACTCAAATGAAGAAGACGGCTATCTGAAAGTTCTGATATAATTAGACATAAGCCATGGCGTTTGTTAAGGAAGACACGCGGGTATTGATAGTGGGGAAAACCGGAGAAAGGGTGTGAGAAAGTGGCAAAAGACAAAAAAGTAACTGAACTTGAAACGACAGCTCGAGACTGGCTCGCTGAACGTGGGGTAACCATTGATGATATGGCTGAGCTTGTCCATTATTTACAATCTCAATATCACGATGAATTATCTATGGAAGAATGCAAGTTCAATGTAAATCGGGTTTTAAAGAAACGCGAGGTACAGAATGCGATCATCACCGGAATTCAAATGGATCGACTCGCTGAAAAGAAGATGCTCGAGGAACCTTTGCAGACCACTATAGAAATCGATGAAGGCCTCTATGGAATAGACGAAATCATAGCCTTTTCTATCGTGAATGTCTATGGGTCCATCGGATTTACGAACTATGGTTATATTGATAAACAAAAGCCTGGCATACTTAAGAAGTTAAATGATAAATCATCCGGGCAATGCCATACATTTTTAGATGACATTGTAGGTGCTATTGCAGCAGCAGCTTCTAGTCGCTTAGCCCATAGCATTGCTGGAGATACTGACACAGAAGAAGATTAATACGATATTAAAAATACCGCGTTTAAATCGCGGTATTTTTAATTTTCTGAAACCATATTCTCATGCCCAACGTAATACATACGAATAGATTTTTATTACATATATGGAAAGGTTGTGCATGAACTTGCTGAAGAAAAGCTTAGTGTGGGCGGCTCCTGTTATTATCTCAATCGCGGCAGTACTCCTATTATTTGCGGAAAACTACTCAGATGTTACAGAACCGCCTACAGAAGGTTGGAGCCAGGGAATTGAACTAGGTCTCACTCCTACTGTAACAGAGCCTAATGTAAAATTATTAGAAGAAGAACTTGAAGTTTCCTATCTCACAGAAGAAGGTGTGAAAAAGGATACATTTGATCAGAACTTTGAACTTGTTTCAGAAGAAACCTTCCCCATTCCAGTAGATAAGTTTACAAAGTTTTCATGGAGCGGTAAGCACCTTATTTATTCGGATTATCAATCGATATTTTCAGGAGAAAGCGGTGAAAAGATATCGGATATTTCTGGTTTCTTCCCCTTGAAAAACCGAACTCTATACAGTAAAGATCAGGAGCTTTTCCAGTTAGATACCGATACTCTAGAGTCAATTTCTCTAATGCAGATCGAGAATAAAAATACCGAAATAGCTGTTACAGAAACTGATGATGCCGCTTATATCATGACTAAGACTACTGATACGAATGGAAATCACTTAAATTTCTATGAACTAGATGGCCAACAAGTAACTGAATTAGGAAAAGCGGATTTTCTCGTCCAAGGGACAGAAGAAATTAGTAACATTCAATTCTCAGTCAATGATCAAGATTATTCCCTTTTAGTCAGCACTCTTCAAAAGCAAAGTGCAGGGGGAGAGCGTACAAACTTCTATTACTTCTCCCAATCGTCATTCGGGGAAGATCCAAAACTTCAACAAGTAAACTTTCCTGACCCTCACTCAAGTTCGGAACTAAAAGAAATTTCTGATATTGAAATGTCTATGGAAGATAAGTCCGTCAATCTCTTATTTAAAGGTTTTGGAGCTACAAAAACGACGTATGCTGATACTCCAGAGTTTAACATCTATAGATCAGCCTTATCCTCCGAGGGAGAAAATAAAGTCACTCGATTAAGTAATACTCCAAACCCCTCAGCTGAACCTGTGTGGTTGGAAGGAGCAAACACAGCGCTATGGGTCGATCAGGGCAGTGACAATAAAAATAAGCTTATGCTCTCCTCAGCAAAGCCTTCGATCGTTGAGCAGGCGGATCGGATGACCCAGGAAGCATTCATTCAAAGTTTAGGAAAAACCGTCGGGATGCTTGCCACAGGAATGTTCTCTATTGTTATTGGTGGTTTATGGTTTATCTGGCCCCTCTTTTTTATTGTCGTGATCATGTTTGCCAACAGTCGTGCCATGGATCATAACCGCTCTTGGATATTTTACGCAGGGATGATGATTTACTTAGCAGCCGCTCTCCTATTTAAAGATATTATGTTCACGAACCGCCTAATGGCAAAAGCACCAGAATATTTAAGCTTTCAGGGAAGTTCAATTATTTACCTGTTTGGATTTGCTTTACTTACTTATTTACTCCTCTCCTATGGTGTTAAAGAAAGAGACTGGTCTGTTTTTATCCGATTAACTTACTTTATAGGGATCCATATTATCCTGATTACCGTATTCTTCGGCCCTTACCTATTGTAAAAGTTTATACAAAAAGAAGCAGATGGGCTTTAGTCCTTCTGCTTCTTTTCAATCATCCAATCGATTAAATTTTTATACTTATAAGTTGGTTGTTTCTCATAACTCTTAACTTCTTGAAATGAGCTGACTCCTGTTTCCACCATTAGTGTATCCATACCAGCATTAATGCCAGCAGAAATGTCAGTATGGTAATTGTCACCGATCATAAGAACCCGATCCCGGTCGTATCCAAGACGCGCCAGGGCCTGATCCATGATGATCGATTCTGGCTTTCCAATAAATAATGGTTCGGTTCCCGTGCTTACGCTGATGACAGAGGTTAAGGCTCCATTCCCAGGCACCATTCCCCTCTCAGTAGGAATCGCCCGGTCTGCATTTGTACTGATAAGAGCCGCTCCATTCCTTACATGCAGACATGCTTTTGTCAGTTTTTCGTAATTTATATTATGATCGATTCCAATTACTACAAAATCGGGATTGTCATCCACCAGTTCATGCCCTTCCTTGAACATGGCGTCCCTCAGTCCTTGTTCTCCAATGACATAAACCTTGGAAGGTCCTTGTTGCTGACTAATATAAATAGCTGTAGCCATACTGCTTGTCATGATTTGTTCATAATGAGCGGGAATTCCCAGATCATTCAGTTTATCAGCAACTTGAACGGCTGTTTTTGAGGAGTTATTCGTTAAAAACATAAATGGAAGATGTTTTGTTTCCAGGTATTTGACAAACTCCGAAGCTCCTTCCACTGGTTTGGCACCTCGATACATCGTTCCATCCAAATCAATTAAGTAAGCTTTATAATGGCTCATTCAAGCACCTTCTTCCTTTAAATTTTAGTTACAAATATCACTGTTATTCCTTTGTTTATTAACGCATTGGCTTTATTTAATTGAATTGAATTGACAGTAAAGCACCCATTACTTGAAGACTCGAATTCAAGATAGTTGGGCCCGTACTAAAGTGGGGATAAGGGTTGGTTGGGAAATAATTCGCTTTCCTGTGGGGGAACTGGTGAGCCTCCTCAGTCGTTTTTACTCCCTGCGGGGTCTCCCCTAGATCCTTCTCCCACGGGAGTCTCATCATTTCCCCACCAACCCAGCCATTTTATGTGAACGGCCCCTTCTAGAATAGAAAGATTCTACTACTTAATCTGGATTAAATGTTTTTATGACAGGCTATTGCGGGTAGTTACATCCTAAAAATGGGTAGAAAACCCCATAGTCTAATTCCTCATCACGCAGTTAATGTTTGAAGTGGTTTCGAGCTTCTGATTTGGCAAGTTCCGGAGGGGGATGATGAAGACTCCTGCGGGATAAACATGATCGGTGAGACCCCGGAGAGCGTCAGCTCGAGGAGGCTCAGCACATGCCCGCGGAAAGCGTATCATCCCCCGCAGAACCTTTCCTCTCATAATTTATCTCGAAGCTGAGTCTTACACAATCCGGCCCTATTAATAAGTCTCTTATGCACTATCCCCTCGATCGTTTAATAGAAGCTATCCATTAATACAATCGACTAATGGTCCTTCAAATAAAAAAATCGCGTTATTCACGCGACTATTTTATCATGAGTATTAATCTTATAACTATTTATTGTCGTTGGAAAATGCCGATACAGGCCCAAGTTCGTGATTTAAGTAATAGCGAACGCGTTCCGGGAATTTTTGGATAGTTTTTAATTGGAGATTCCATGTTTCCCTAATGGTATTATGTTCAACCGCCGTATAATGCTGGACAATCATTTTTCTTAAACTGATTAATTGCTTGTACCCTTCCTCTTCTTCTTCTGGCAGAACTTTTTCATCAGTCAGAATATCAATAATATCCTCATAACTCCCCGGGTCCCGCATTATAAAGCCGTCAATCATCATGTTTCCTACATCGATAATAGCTTCAATACTAATATGTGTAAGACGTTCAAGCGCAAGCTGGTCTCTAAATGACTGAAACGAAGACTTTGAATATTCATCTAAGATTTTTTCCATATAAGTTAGAATCTCTTCGATCTTCTCACGATTGACAAAATACATCCTAATACCTCCGTACAAAAACTTTTTTCACATAAATCTCTTAAATATGATAACATAATTCATGGTTTTAAATAAAAAAAGGCGATATTACTTATACCGCCCATTATTAGTGTACACTAATTTTAACATGAATCGGAGGAGTATATATGGATAGAGAATTAGCACTGGAATTGGTGAGAGTAACGGAAGCCGCAGCCATTGCTTCAGCTCAATGGATGGGCAGAGGCGATAAAATGAGTGCTGATGATGCAGCGACTACTGCCATGAGAACGATGTTTGATTCCGTATCAATGGAAGGGGTCGTTGTTATTGGTGAAGGTGAACTAGACGAAGCCCCAATGCTTTATATCGGCGAAGAATTGGGAAATAAGACCGGGCCTTCCGTGGATATTGCTGTTGATCCTTTAGAAGGTACTAATATTGTCTCAAAAGGGCATAATAATGCTGTTGCTGTTATAGCTGCCGCAGAACGTGGAGCTTTGCTTCATGCGCCAGATATGTATATGGACAAGATTGCTGTAGGAAAGTACGCTAAAGGTCTCATCCATATTGATGATCCTATTGAACGCACGATTGATATTGTGGCCCGCGCGAATAATAAACGTGTTCGGGATTTAACGGTTATCATTCAAGAACGTGATCGCCATCAGGATATTATTGATCGTGTTATCAAAAAGGGAGCCCGTGTAAAATTGTTTGGTGACGGAGATGTAGGAGCTTCCATTGCTACCTGCCTTCCGGAAACAGGGGTAGATCTTTTCGTAGGAAGAGGTGGTGCCCCTGAAGGTGTCATTTCAGCTGCAGCTATTAAAAGTTTAGGCGGAGATATGCAGGCCAGGCTTGCTCCGCAAGATGAGGAAGAAATGGAACGTTGTCGCCAAATGGGACTAGAAGACCCATTACAACATTTGACTCTTGACCATTTGGTGAAAAGTGATGATGCTATCTTTGCTGCAACCGGTGTGACCGAAGGAGAACTGTTGGATGGAGTAAAATTCTTAGGTGGAGATCTGGCCCAAACAGATTCAATTGTCATGCGGGCTAAAACTAGAACCGTGCGATTTATCAAAGCTCACCATCATTTGGATTACAAGCCCCATTTAGTAAAGAATGAAGAATAGGAGTTGAGAATTCATGGCTGAAAGACCTTTCCTTGAGGACTTTACTCAGGAGACGAGCACCCGTTTTGTATGTTTTACAGCCGGGAGCCATCGTTTCGAGCTTGCCTTAATGAAAGCTGATCACTTTAATAACCAGACGATGGTTATTAATCTTCACAAAAACCGTCAGGCCTTGTTGGATCATGAAACCATTAGCAAAGACGGTCATCTGGAGCACTTGTTCCAATTAAGTGCTATTGAAGCCGAAGAGTTGAGAAACTATCTGCCCGATCTCCTTTGAATAAAGAAACCTCCCCTGGAAAAACTAACAGCCAAGGGAGGTTTTTTTATGAGCAGAAAAGATAAAAAGCTTTATTCTGATTTCGCTAATGTAGAGGCGCAGCGTAATTATTTGACGCCTGAGCAGCTACCTGAGGGACCTTATGGATCACCAAGAAATAAAGATAAACCTGTTTCCAATGAGAAGAGTGCTCCCTGGACAGAACAACAGCGTTACTACAGCGCATTCAACTATGAATATAAGGCATTGCACCAGGACCTTCAACGTCAGGAGGATGGCGCTCATCCTATTCATGACGAGAAGAACCGGGATATAAAACCTTCGGAAGAAGAATCTGAATAAATCGCTTTTTCTTACCACAAAAAACCGAAGGGCTTGAAAGCCCTTCGGTTTTACTGATGTACACGCTTCAACACAAAATAGGCACAGCCAAAGTTACAGTACTCGTACAAATAATCTTCAAGCGTACTGATTTTTGTATCGAATGTGGCTTTAGGGTTTTGATCATCAAAAAAACCTTTAAGACGAAGCTGACCATACCCCCAGTCCCCCACTATAAAATCATATTTACTTAATATATCGCTAAATCTTCCTTCTACATCTTCCTGTTGAAAGGCATCTCGATGATTCTCTACGATTTCATAGCTCTTACCTGAAATTTCTACCACGTCTATCACCTCTATCCTGACATAAGTGTATCATATTTCCCGAATAACGCGGAAATACAACTTTACAAAATAAGTATGATTCATAAAAAAAAGTTCAACCTAAGTGAAACCGATTAATAAGGAGGAAAAAAAGTGAAAAAGCTAACCATTTTACCTATTTTATTAACCTGTCTGTTTATGATCACAGGCTGTAACGAAACAACAGACCGAGAAGAAGAAACACGTGATGGAGATACTCTAAACGGAAACGCTATGGATAATTACAATGATCAGCCTCTTGAAGGGCAAGTGGGATATGTAAGATTTAAGAAAGATCAATTGGACCAGGAAGCTGAAAAAAATCGAGATATTAAAGTTAACCGTGAACAAATGGCTGACATGATTACAAGAATGATTCTTCGGTATGATGGATTTGAAGATGTTGCTACTTTAGTTACAGACAACGAAATTCTCGTTGCTTATCAGCCTCCCAATAATCACGACCGAGAGCAAGCAGCTGATATGGTTCAAAAGACTGCTTATTCATTAGTACCAAGCTTTTACCACGTGTTTGTATCCGATAACCCTGCTTCATTTGGAGACATCCAAAGTGTAAGTACTTCCACTGTATATGATGAACAATATACGGAAGTGATCGACAGTATTATTAAGAAAATGAAGAAATCTCCGCAAGGTAAAGTACCTGAAAATGACAGTGACCAACCAAATGAAGGTCCAAATATGGGGTCTGATGATAGACCTGGCACAGAGACTTGATAAGCTGCCTTTCATTTCCAAACATAACATGAAGCATGTAGTTCATGCTAACAGTATCAAAAACCATCGTAGGTGAATATTAATGAAATGTTTAGGTATATCGCTTATCTTTTTTGTATTGATGAGCTTTGGAAGTGAACATATATACGCAGATCAGGAAAGTCAGGCAAGAATGGCCTTGTATAAAAAAACAGCAGCTCTTACAAATATTCCATGGGAGTACCTTGCCGCTGTTGATCAATATGAACGCCAAGTCCATGATGATCCTAAAGAAGGACGGGTCACAGCTATTAAACCTGAACCCTTCTTTTGGACAGGGAGCGCAGGTGAGATGCCTGTAGAATTCTTTCCCAACGGGTGGGGCTCTGACGGCAATGGCGATAACAAAGCAGAAATTGAAGATGATGAAGACGTCCTTTGGACCATCGGCCAATATATTCAATCTTATGGTACCACAGAAGATGATATTAAAATTGCTTTATTCAACTATTATAAGCGTGATTTAACCGTCCAAACCATTATGAATACTGCGGAAGTATTCAAAAAATTCCAGACAGTCTCCTTGACAAAAAGAGACTTCCCCGTACCCACAGAAGCCAATTACAGCTATAGGAGCACCTGGGGTGATGCCCGTGGTTTTGGGGGACGACGCATTCATGAAGGCACAGATATTTTTGCTAATTATGGAGTGCCTGTCAAGTCCACCACTTATGGAGTAATTGAAATGAAGGGCTGGAACAAATTTGGAGGCTGGCGAGTGGGTATTCGTGATATTTACAACATTTACCACTATTATGCACACCTTAACGGATTTGCAGATAATATCGAAGTGGGAGACGTGGTTCAGCCGGGAGACGTAATAGGATCAGTCGGAGCTTCCGGTTATGGACCTCCAGGAACTTCCGGAAAATTCCCTCCACACTTACACTACGGTATGTACCAGGATAACGGAAAAAATGAGTGGGCTTTCGATCCATATCCATTTCTTAAAAAATGGGAACGCATGGTCTATTAAAAAAAACCGGAAAGGTGAATTTAATCACCTTTCCGGTTTTTCATTATATTAATTTTTAGCTTTACGGACTGCATTGGTAATACTGAGTGCAAGCCCGCCCCATATAATTGTTACGGTAATAATAAACATGATAATCGCCATTATCTAGCAGCCCCTTTCGAGTCTTCATCTTCGTTGAATTCTAACTCATTGTTCGGCCATTTCTTCATTGAGAAAAGAACGCCTACAACAATAGCTGCAATAGCCACTAACCAGCCACCAACAACTAATAAAGTAACAGGGTAGCCTTCATACGCAGATGACAACTCAAGAATAAGATTCTGAACCATCATGTATCCAAGGACAATAGGGGTAATAACCTGTAGACATACTACCCACCAGTTGCCCAGCATAATATCAGAAGTCTGGTTCGCATGTTCTTTCAGACCTTTAATACTGCGTGCCAGCCAGGCAAGCGCCACAATCTCTACAAGCCCCGATAATGCCACCCCAAACGTGTTGATGAAATGGTCGACGGTATCCAGAATGCTTAGCCCGCCTCTTGTAGCGTAAAGAAGGGAAATAACTGCTGCCAGACCGCCTCCTAAGAGTACAGCTTTAATACGGGACACATTAAATTTCTCCGATACAGCCGCTACATACGTTTCTGTAATGGAAATTAAAGAAGATAGACCGGCAAGAACAAGGGAAGCAAAGAATAGGAATCCAAACAGTCCAGGTATTCCCGGGATTTGGCTAACAATTTCAGGGAATACCATAAATGCTAGTCCAATCCCTCCTACTCCACGTTCAGCAGCCAGTTGACCTACAGATGTATCATATTGGAATGCCATAAATCCAACGGCTGCAAACACACCAATACCAGCTAAAATTTCAAATGACGAGTTAGCAAAACCGGTTATAAAGGCATTGTTCGTAATGTCTGACTTCTTCGGCAGATAAGAAGAATAAGTTACCATGATGGCAAAGGCAATTGATAAACTGAAGAAGATTTGTCCGTAGGCTGCCACCCATACGTTAGGATCTGCAATACGGTTCCATTCAGGCGTAAAGAATGCCGAAAGACCATCAGCAGCTCCTTCAAGCGTCACTGCTCTGACGACTATAATTAAGAATAAGACGACAAGGAGCGGAATGAAGATTTTATTAGCTACTTCAATCCCTTTCTTAACTCCTCGTGCTAAAAACCCTAACGTAATAACCCAAACGGCAAGCAACGGCAGCAGTACCTTGGGAACAAGTCCGCCAATCGCCCCCGCATCGGCCAGCTCTAGAAAATCTCCTACGAAAAATGCTGTTGGATCATCGCCCCAAGTTAAGTTGAAAGAATAAAAAGCATACATAATTGCCCAGGCAATAATAACGGCATAATAAGTAGAAATAACAAAGGATATGGCAACTTGCCACCATCCCAGCCATTCAAAGCCTTTTTTAATTCTCCCAAAAGACTTTGGTGCAGACCCACGGTATTTATGACCGATAGTATATTCCATGATTAAAAGCGGAATACCTGCTGTAAGTAAAGCAAATAGATAAGGTACGATAAATGCTCCTCCGCCGCTGTCGTACGCAGTGGCAGGAAAACGCCAAATGTTACCAAGCCCGATAGCTGACCCCATAGCAGCTAGCAGGAAACCCACTCGCGTCCCCCATTGTGCACGATTTTCCATGTGAAAGGCCTCCTTTTTATTTATATAACCCCTCATGTTACCCTAAATCAGGGATGAGGGGGTGTTTCGAAATTTTTATTTTTTTCTGATTATTTCTGCTTAAATTATAACCATCCGTTTAGGGGTTGTCAAAGTTATTTTAAAATATTTAGAATTTAACAAAAATAACAAAAAAAGGATAGAGACTTAGAAAAGTCTCTATCCTTAGGATAAGTTTAGCATTTATTTCTTCTCGACTGAGGAAGTAAAGGAATGAATCAATATACCTATAATTACCACAACAGCGAGAGTTGCTAACAATGGAATCCATACTTGCCCAGTTAAGCCAAGTAGGATATATCCAATGGAGGCCGCTACCGCAGCAATGCCTGCATAAGGAAGCTGGGTGAGTACGTGGTCAATATGGTTTGCACCTGCCCCCGTAGAAGATAATATGGTTGTATCTGAAATAGGCGAACAATGGTCTCCAAACACAGAACCAGCCAGTACAGCTGATAGAGCAGGCAGTATCATAGCCGGCTCCGTAACAGCCGCTATTTCCCCCGCTATCGGAAGCATAATTCCAAATGTTCCCCAGGAAGTCCCCGTGGAAAGTGCCATGAATCCAGAAATGATAAAAATAAGCAAGGGCAGATAAGCAACATTAATATCCGCCTGGCGGAACTGCTGAGCTAAATATTCACCTGTTTGCAACTGACTGATAATATCTCCAATCATCCAGGCAAATACTAATATATAAATAGCGGGCAGCATGGCTTTAATTCCTTCCCAGAAGACAAGCGGTGTTCCCGACTTCGGTCTAGCCTGTCCTGCGTATAAAACACCTGCTGTAACCACGGCTGCCAGTCCTCCTATAAATAAGGAAATATTCACATTGGTATTTGCGAAAATCGCGAGCAGATCCACGGCCCCATCCGTGTTTCGAATACCTGTGATAACCATAGCCGCCACTGTCCCCGCTATAAGCGCTCCAATGGGTAGAATTAGATGAGCAATTTTGCCGTTGTTGTGCTGCTTAAACTCATCGTTTAAATCCCCTGGAACATCTCCATCAGGATTAGTTAGCTGACCAGTATCTAAAGCTCTTTTCTCATGCGTCCGCATAGCCCCAATGTCTAGCTTCAAGAAGATAGTGAGAAAGACAAGAAGCAGCGCAGCGAACACATAGTAATTGGCAGGAATCATTAGGATAAATGCTTCCAATGCCTGATAATTAGAAATTTCATTAGCTGCTAAAATACTTCCGATCGTGCCGATGATATAAGCTCCCCAGCTCGATATCGGAGAAATAACGGTAATGGGAGCAGATGTAGAATCAATGTAATAGGCAAGCTTAGCCCTTGATATTTTATAACGGTCTGTTACAGGTCTGGCCACCTGACCAACAGCTAACGCGTTAAAGTAGTCATCAATAAAAATGATAACCCCTAAAACAGCCGGAAGCAGTTTTGCCCCTTTACGTGTGCGAATTTTTTCAACAGCCCATTTCCCAAAGGCCTTACTTCCCCCTGAGGCTGTCATAAAGGCTGTAGTGATACCTAATAAAAATAAGAATGATAACAGATACAGGTTCCCTGTATTGAGAGCTCCTTCACTCACGAAAATAGTCGAAAATAACGACCAGATTAATACAAAACCTTCTTTGAGATCAAACCCCGTAAGCATAAATGCTCCGATAATAATCCCTATCCCCAGTGATAAAATCACTCTTCTTGTTACCAACACAAGGACCAGCATTAATAATGCCGGGATTAATGAATAAATCGTTCCTTCCATGATATTCCCTCCGTAAAGCTATTGATGTAAACGGGAGTAGGAAGGCTACTGCCTAAAAAAATGAGGAATAAAAAAAGACAATGATAGTAGAAAATAACCTATCATTGCCTGTAGCAACTTGATTATCCTCCATTTCGATCAGTAGCGCCCCATGCACCCAAAAGAGCATGCATGACAGTGTGTCTCTTCTTCAGATATACACCAGCATAGGATAGTCTGACAACACTATCGTACACTTCGGCAGAAACTCATCCCTTTCCTCAATGATCCTAGCTTGCCTGGCTCCCATTGATTACTAATGACGTCTGCACCTCTACCTCACCGATCTGATAAGGTCACGCATATTTATTTCCATGCAATTCTATCAGTATAGTTACATTATTGCAAGGCATCCATTGGAAAGGAAAAAGATGGTGATTTGTCTGGAGCTTCTCCCTCACCACCATAGAAGTCAGGAACTTCTCCTAAGATAGTAGCTGTGTCTATAGGAATATCTGTAGCGACGGTTGTTGTTTCAGTGGAGAAAGGAATCACAATCCTTACGTTTACCTCAATATGAATAGATAATTGAAATAATGCTGCATTAATACCATACTCTGTAATTTCACTTTGAAAGTTTGACTGTACGTCCCCAATCACACGTAATTGAACCGGTACTTTAGGTCCCAGGTTAGCGAGAAGCGAATTGTTCGTCGCCTGTCCGACTGGAATTTCAATTAGTGTTGCGGGCTGTTCGCCTAGTTCCTCCTGAGTCATATTAGGATCAATATCAGGCTCAAGTGTTGTATCCTCCATTGGTAATTCGTTTAGTTCCATTCTTTTAAGGAAGTTTTGAACCCGGTATGTTGTGTTTCTCAGCACCCTGTTCACCACAACTGAATTCCAGCCCATATAAACGATATTTCCTTTATCATCTTTTTCCATTTTAACTAAGTCATTAAATTGTAGGTCTTCCGCTATTTGTTTATTAACGGCTTCATTGATTGCATCTCTTGCAAGTTGTTGGGTTTTTGTTTCAGCTATACCAATGAGTGCCGGAGTAATACCCCGGTTGATTAGCCAGAGGCTCAAAGCGGTGAATAGTAAAAAAAACATAAAAGTCAAAACGATTCTTTTCCCAATCGAGGGCCCATTTGTAACTTTACTTTTCCCCATTAAAACAACCCCTCCTGAACTAACTATATGTAGTACAGAAGAGGTTTAGGCATAGAATTAATGATATCTTTGGACTTTGGATACCAATCTTTAGGAAAACCTTTTATTCATATGTTTTTAGCGCTTCCGATAGTAAATCACGGAGTAACTCAGGCATATAATAAGCCTTATTGGGTGCATAAGCAATTTCAGGAAACAGCCTGCCGAACGTAAATGTATCAGCGGTTGAAAGAGTATAGGACTTATCCTGATCAATAGGAACGCCATTTTTTGTTACGCGTACTACACGTTCTTCACCGTCCTGCGATTCTTTCGTTTCAATTTCCACGCCGGCAAAAACCATCTTCCCAATCACTTCTCCACGAAAGCCAAATCCTTTCAAGCGGATCTCCGTTAACTTTCTTGTATGAGCTACCCGAATGACTTCCAGTAGTTCATCCCCTTTCAATTCTACTTTACAGGGGTTCATGGGGTGAGGACAGATCCTGTGCACATCTTGATAAGTCACTTCCCCTTCTCCTAAATGATCTAATAAAATACCCGCATTCAGCATCGCCACGTCTGAATTTGTCCAATTCTGAAGTTCGATGGTAAGCCTGGACATTAAAGAAGTCTCTTGAAACCAACCTATATACAAAGGCTTAGTTAACTTTGTTATAGGAGTTTGTAAAAGGTCTATGGCCCTTTCCCTCATCACCTGTACATCCTGTATGACTTTCTCATCTTTACGCAAATTCTCAGTTGGAATCGCATAGGCTTCTTTTTTCATTAATTTCTTTTGTTCAGTATCCCATTCCAATATAATTTCTCCCAGATGAGTACCGTGTTTTCCCGCAGCTGTTAGAAGTGAATGCTCGGTATATTCACCATTCTGGAATAAGTGGTGGGTATGCCCCCCAATAATGACATCTATCCCTTCATACCGACGTGCAATTTCTTCATCATCATTAATACCTAAATGAGAAAGAAGAATCACAATATCCGATTGTGCACGGACTTCATTTAACAATTCATCCAAAGAGTCATAAGGGGATTCGACATCCCAGCCAAGCTGTTTATAAAATGTTTTAAAGGGAGCTGTCAATCCAATCAGCCCAATCTTCGTACCCTTAGTGGAGGTCAAAATCTCGTGTGACTTCAGCCATTTAGGCTGGTCTCCTCCACCGTAACTGAGGTTTGCACAGATCACTTCAAAATTCGCCTTATCATAAAGGGTGTATAGATCCTCACTAGAAAGCGTGATCCCTTCGTTATTCCCTAAATTCGCAAGATGATAGCCAGCTTGATTCAAAAGTTCCACGTTACCTTTTCCCATTAATCCTTCCGCTATCGGATGAAATCGATCCACATGGTCTCCGTTGTCCATTAACCAGAAACTTTCACCTTTCCGGTTGTGCTGATCTTTTTTCCTTTTAAAGTAGCCGACGATTTGGGGCCAATTCTCAAAA
This sequence comes from Halobacillus sp. B29, assembly GCF_052246755.1. Classification (NCBI taxonomy): domain Bacteria; kingdom Bacillati; phylum Bacillota; class Bacilli; order Caryophanales; family Bacillaceae; genus Halobacillus; species Halobacillus sp. B29. The sequence goes on along the minus strand of NZ_JBQQCM010000006.1, from coordinate 227,530 downwards.
TGACTATGTAAATCACTTGTGTAATAAAAAAATAATTTTTCCTTCATCATCAGTCTCCTTATCCAATTCCTTGCCATATTAAACGGATACCGATTAAGATCAATAATACTCTTAAAAACCACTCAACAGCTTGTCCTTTTAAATGCCGGTTAACACGAGCTCCGAGCGTTCCCCCTAAGTATGCCCCTGGAATAAAGTAGAGCGTATAAGCCCATTCGACGTGGCCTAGAAAGATATGAGTAGCCGAGCTTGAGATACTCGCAAAGAAGATCATGAACATCGAGGTAGCCGTTGCAATGTGTGCGGGCATATTGAATAATAAAATCATGGCAGGCACCATTAGAGAGCCTCCGCCAATGCCGAGCAATCCCGATAGCATTCCCACTCCAAGGGATAGAATAAGTCCGAAAACAATCGGCATCTGATACGTATAAGTTGTTCCTTCAATAACCTTCTCTCTTTTGATACCTTCATTAAATAAGTAAGTACCTGGAGTTTTCCTCGGTATAAAAAATAGCAAAGAAACTAAAATCATAATACAGCCGAACAATAAAGAAAACATATCCGTTTTAAAAAATTGATTTAACCACGAGCCTATAATCCCCCCGGGAACACTTCCTATTAAAAATACATATCCGATTTTTTTATCTACACGGTCATGTCTCAAATAAGAAAGAGCAGAGGACATTCCTGTAAATATCATGACCACCAGGGAAATCCCAACAATTGACTGCGGAGTCACCCAGTCGAAAGCACTTAGCCGATCTCCTAAAAAAAGTAATGCAGGGACTAAAATAACACCGCCACCTAATCCAGCGATGCTTCCAACTAATGCTGTCACTAAACCGATTATAAACATGAGGATGACCATTTTAAAACATCCTTTATCTCTATAGATAATATTATAGTATCATGTTTTCTATTCTTAAAACATCCAGCCTATGTTAAGAATTAAAAATACCAGTCATGATATGAATAGTACTGCATTAAAAAAGTACAGGTGGGAAAACCACCTGTACCATCCGTGTAAAATTTGAATTGAATTAACCGATAGAACCTTCCATTTCGAATTTAATTAGACGGTTCATTTCTACGGCATATTCCATTGGCAGTTCTTTCGTGAATGGTTCAATGAAGCCCATTACGATCATTTCTGTTGCTTCTTCTTCAGAAATACCGCGACTCATAAGATAGAATAATTGTTCTTCAGATACTTTAGAAACTTTGGCTTCGTGTTCCAAAGAGATATTTTCGTTCATGATCTCATTATAAGGAATGGTATCTGAAGTAGATTCGTTATCCATAATTAACGTGTCACATTCTACGTTCGAACGTGCTCCTTCAGCTTTACGGCCAAATTGCACAATTCCGCGATACGTAACTTTACCTCCATGTTTCGAAATGGATTTCGAAACAATAGTTGAAGACGTATTAGGTGCGAGGTGGTGCATTTTCGCGCCTGCATCCTGGTGCTGTCCTTTTCCGGCAAGTGCGATGGAAAGAGTCATTCCACGTGCGCCTTCACCTTTAAGGATAACAGATGGATATTTCATAGTCAGCTTAGAACCAAGGTTACCGTCTACCCATTCCATTGTTGCATTTGCATCTGCAACTGCACGCTTCGTAACCAGGTTATATACGTTATTCGCCCAGTTTTGAATAGTGGTATAACGGCAATAAGCATTATCTTTAACGAAGATTTCAACCACTGCACTGTGAAGAGAGCTGGATGAATAGGTAGGTGCTGTACATCCTTCTACATAGTGTACAGAAGAACCTTCATCTGCAATAATCAACGTCCGCTCGAATTGACCCATGTTTTCTGAGTTAATTCGGAAATAAGCCTGCAATGGTGTCTCTACTTTTGTATCTTTAGGTACATAAATGAATGATCCGCCAGACCAAACCGCAGAGTTTAATGCAGAGAACTTATTATCAGATGGTGGAATTACTTTACCAAAATATTCTCTGAAAAGATCTTCGTTCTCTTTAAGAGCTGAGTCCGTATCTTTAAATACGACACCTAGATCTTCAAGATCTTTTTCCATATTATGATAAACCACTTCTGATTCATACTGAGCGGATACACCTGCAAGATATTTCTGTTCAGCTTCAGGGATACCTAAACGATCAAACGTATTTTTAATTTCTTCTGGTACTTCGTCCCAGGAACGTTCAGAACGTTCGGAAGGTTTCACGTAGTAAGTGATATCATCGAAGTTCAGTTCTGATAGATCTCCGCCCCATTGTGGCATAGGCATTTTATAAAACTGCTCTAAAGATTTAAGACGGAAATCAAGCATCCATTGAGGCTCTTCTTTATAATTGGAGATTTGTTCCACGACTTCCTTCGTTAAACCTTTTTGGGTACGGAAAATAGAAATGTCTTTTTCATGGAATCCATATTGATACTCTCCAACTTCTGGTGCTTCTTTAGCCATGATTATATACCTCCTTTTGGTATTGACAAAAGCTTAATCCTGCTTTTCTTCATCTACGCCTTTCTCCATAGCCTTCCAGGCTAAGGTGGCGCACTTGATACGTGCTGGGAACTTAGAAACTCCCTGTAGTGCTTCTATATCTCCAAGGTCAAGCTCGTCAGTATCCACTTCATTTCCTTGCATAAGCTCTGAAAAGACTTCAGACATCTTAAGCGCTTTTTCTACGGGTTTTCCTTTGATTGCCTGAGTCATCATGGAAGCAGAGGACATGCTGATAGAGCAGCCTTCTCCATCAAACTTGGCATCTTTAACTAGATTATCCTCTACTTGCAATTGAAGTTGTATGCGATCACCACAGGTCGGATTATTCATATCCACTGTCATGTGATCTCCTTCAATCGCCCCTCGATTACGTGGGTTTTTATAGTGATCCATAATGACTTGGCGATAAAGTGTATCTAAATTGTTAAAAGACATCGCCAAAATACTCCTTTGTTGTTTGTAATCCTTCAACAAGTCTGTCAATTTCTTCTTCGGTATTGTACAGGTAAAAACTGGCGCGAGCTGTGGCTGATACTTCAAGCCATCTCATTAATGGCTGAGCGCAATGATGACCTGCGCGAACTGCAATTCCTTCAGCATCAAGAACAGTGGCCAAATCGTGTGGGTGAACATCAGAGAGATTGAATGTTACTAGTCCAGCTCTCTCTTTAGGTCCGTAGATCGTCATACCTTCCACTTGCTGCATTCTATCTTGCGCATAAGCGGCCAATTTTTGTTCATGGTTTTTGATTTCGTCCAGACCGACTTCGTTTAAAAAGTCGATAGCGGCTCCTAAACCAACAGCTCCAGCAATAATTGGAGTGCCTGCTTCAAATTTCCAAGGTAAGTCTTTCCACGTTGAATCGTACCAATTTACGAAATCAATCATTTCTCCTCCGAATTCAGCCGGTTCCATATTTTTAAGAAGAGCTTTTTTACCATAAAGAACTCCAATTCCAGTTGGTCCACACATCTTGTGGCCGGAAAAAGCATAAAAATCGGCATCCAGATCTTGAACATCAATTTTCATGTGCGGGGCACTCTGTGCACCGTCTACTAACATAACCGCATCATTTTCATGAGCAATAGATGCTAGTTCTTTTATTGGATTTATCGTTCCAAGAACGTTGGAAACATGCATAATAGCCACAATTTTTGTGTCCTTAGTAATTGTTTCCCGTGCATCTTCCAAGTTAATCGTTCCATTAGCCTGAAGAGGCATATATTTTAAAACAGCCCCTGTTTCTTTAGCCACTTGCTGCCATGGAATGATGTTACTATGGTGTTCCATTGGGGTGATGACAATTTCATCACCCTCTTTGAGGTTAGCTCTTCCATAACTTGACGCAACGGTGTTAATGGCTGTCGTTGTTCCACGAGTGAAGATTACTTCCTGGGTGCTGGAAGCATTAATAAACCTTCTCACCTTTTCACGAGCACCTTCATACTCATCCGTCGCCCATGTCCCCAGCGTGTGAACGCCTCTATGAACATTGGAATTATATCCGCGATAATATTCATCAAGTTTTTCAATGACCTTAATCGGCTTTTGAGATGTTGCGGATGAATCCAGATACACAAGCGGATGGCCATTTACTTCCTGATGAAGAATCGGGAATTCATTGCGTACCGCATTGATATCCATTAATATACTTTCCTTTCAATTACCTGAGTCAGTTGACGTTTAACGGCTTCCACAGGAAGCTGTTTGACAACGGGAGCAAGGAAGCCATGAATAATGAGACGTTCTGCTTCAAACTTGGAAATACCGCGGCTCATTAGATAGTAAAGCTGTACAGGATCCACTCGGCCGACAGAAGCAGCGTGACCTGCTGTTACATCATCCTCATCTATAAGGAGAATCGGGTTAGCGTCGCCGCGTGCATCCTTACTAAGCATGAGTACACGAGATTCTTGTTCAGCATTAGATTTGGAAGCTCCATGCTCAATCTTACCAATGCCATTAAAGATGGCAGAAGCTTTGTCCTTCATAACACCATGCTGAAGGATATATCCATCTGAGCCTTGACCGAAGTGAGTAATGTTCGCAGTAAAGTTCTGCTTTTGTTTGCCGCGGCCAATAGCTACTGTTTTCGCATTTGAATGAGAATTATCACCAATTAAATGAGTGATATTTTCTGATACAGTATCGCCTTCATTCATTTGTCCTAGAGCCCATTCGATCACAGAGTCACGATAAGCAACACCGCGACGGTTCGTATAAACCGTTGTTCCAGAGTCAAAGTTATCAACAGCACCAAATGAAACCTTGGCACCATCTTTGGCAATTACTTCCGTAACGTTATTTGCTGAGGTTTTCTCTTCTTTATTATGAGAGATATAATTCTCCACATACGTTACAGAACTATTCTCTTCCGCTACCACGAGAATGTGGTTAATTAGAGAAGCTTCTGGATCCTCCTGCCAGAAAATAGCTTGTATAGGCTCTTCAATTTGTACGTTTTTAGGTACATAAAGAAAGACTCCGCCATTCATTAAAGCTGCATGAAGGGCTGTAAGACGATGTTCGTCCACGTGTACAGCATCATTCATATAATATTTCTGCACTAGATCGCTATGATCTCTTATAGCAGAAGCCATATCGGTAAAAATAACACCTTGATCTTTTAATTCCTGATCGATTGCTGCATAGGCTACCGTATGGTTTCTTTGAATAACCAGGTTTTGCTGTTCTTTCTCTTTATCTAAAAAGTCTTGAATTTCAGCTGGTAAATCTTCAAGTGAATCGATAACTTCACCTTGAACATTGTGTTTGAACTCCGTGAAATTCCACTTGCTAATATTCGTCTTATCAGGCTTAGGAAGTTGAAGTGATTCTGATTTTTCCAAGGCATCCAATCGAAGGTTTCTCATCCATTCTGGCTCTTGTAAACCATTGGAAAATTGTGTTACATACTCTTTGTCGTATGGTAGTGAGACGTCTACTGTCATGTTAACCCTCCTATCTTAGTTACGCTTTTTGACCGATTGTTTCGTCTTCGATTCCCAATTCTTGCTTAATCCAGTCGTAACCTTCTTCTTCAAGACGTTGGGAAAGCTCAGGTCCGCCAGATTTAACTACGCGGCCTTGCATCATTACGTGTACTTTATCAGGAGTAATGTAGTTTAGAAGACGCTGATAGTGAGTAATGATTAAGCAGCCAAATGCATCGTTACGCATTTCATTGATACCCTTAGCTACAACTTTAAGAGCGTCGATGTCGAGACCAGAATCGATTTCATCAAGAATCGCAATAGCTGGCTGAATCATCATTAACTGAAGGATTTCGTTACGTTTTTTCTCGCCACCTGAGAATCCTTCGTTCAGATAACGCTGAGCCATGTTCTTATCCATATCCAAAGTTTCCATCTTAGAGTCCATGTCTTTAATGAACTTCATAAGAGAAATTTCGTCGCCTTCCTCACGCTGAGCATTAATAGAAGAACGCAGGAAATCGGAATTAGTTACACCGCTGATTTCACTAGGATACTGCATAGCAAGGAAAAGTCCTGCCTGTGCACGCTCATCCACTTCCATTTCAAGGACATTTTCACCGTCTAATAATATTTCACCTTGAGTTACTTCATATTTTGGGTGTCCCATAATAGCGGAGGCTAGAGTAGATTTACCTGTTCCGTTTGGTCCCATAACTGCGTGGAATTCACCACCGTTAATTGTAAGATTTACACCTTTAAGTATTTCTAGACCTTCGATTTCCACGTGAAGATCTTTAATTTCTAAAGTTGATCCTGCCATAATTAATACCTCCAGTATCTATAGTAATGGAATGGGTTTATTTATTGTAGATAGTAGAACCATTCTCAATTTATTCTCATTATAATCTTATATCATTTAGAAAGTGATATCAACTTTTTCCTTCCAGTGGAAATGAGCCGATTTTTCAACAATTTATGAGTGAATTTTTTTTGTTTCTACATTATTATAACACGAAAAAATCAGGTGACTAAAGATCACCTGATTCCTTGCTTAAGTTATCTATGCAATTGACGATCTAGTTGAGCAAACATCTTCTGGCCTTGTTCAAATTCTTTCTGGCGTTTTTCTTCTACTTTCAAACGTGTATCCAACTTGCTGCTGTACTCGGCATAACTCAGATTATGAGCCTGATGCATGGCTTTTTCCATTTCAGCAGTGTAATTTAAATTCAGTTGGTCACTAATAACGAATCAACCCTTTCAGATTATTTACACAATTCAGAGTACCATAGATCTTTACCCCTGCACAAACAGGTATAAACCCTGAAATATCTGATTCTACTTGATTCATTTCGATGAAAGCGCTTGATTCGACCAGTACATATGAATACATCAGATTTCCTTTAATTTTCTAACTATTCAAACTAATTAACACTGGAATTTAAATCCATATACGCATCCTGAACCAACGTTACAGCCTGACTTAAAGCCGCGCCTCCGCCGAAAGCAGCTGCTACCCCACAAGCCTCCAGGATTTCTTTTTCTGTTGCACCCTGATCGACACAACCTTTTGTATGATAAATCATACAATATTCATCTTGAGCTACTATACTTATTCCAAGTGCCATCAATTGTTTCTGCTTTTTAGAAAGCTCGCCTTCTTTGAAACACGCTTCTGTGAATTCACTGAATTGGTGAGCGACTTCTGGCATTTTCTCAGTAAAATCACCCATACCTTCTTTATAATCATGTAAATAAGTCTGTGTCCAATTCATTTGTTGTTCCTGCATCGCATTCTAACCTCCCAATAAAAATAAGTGACTGCAGTTAGTATAAACCGCAGTCACTTATCTTATCCGTTATTCAGAGCTGCCATCTACAGGCACTACAGCTCCATTATATTCTTCCTTCATGAACGTTTGAATTTCTTCTGAACGTAATACTTCTACCAATGTTTGCAGTGCTTCAGAGTCTTCATCTTTGCTCTGGGCTGCGATCACATTTACATAAGGGGATTCAGAGCCTTCAAGGATCAATGAATCTTCACTTGGGTTCAAGTCAGCTTCAATAGCGTAGTTTGTATTAATCGCTACTAGAGCATCTTCTTCTCGTTTGTAGATCTCAGGTAATGTCGCTGCATCTACTCCGGAGTCAAATTGAAGATTTTTTGGGTTTTCAACAATATCGTCTACTGTAGCATCCACCTTATCTACGCTTTCATCCAATTTCACAAGGCCTTCGCGTTCAAGAAGCGAAAGAATTCTTCCATGGTCAGCTACTGAACGGCTCATCACAAGGGTAGTACCTTCTGGAACTTCATCCACGCTTGAGATATTTTGAGAGTAAATACCCATAGGTTCAATGTGAATACCGCCAAGATTTACAAAGTCATAATCATTTTCCTGCATTTGTGTTTCTAAATAAGGGATGTGCTGGAAATAGTTCGCATCAATTCTTCCCTCTGCTAAGTCCTGGTTAGGAAGCACATAATCTTGATATTCTTCAATAGTCAGGGTAATCCCTTGCTCTTCAAGCAATGGTTTAGCTTCTTGAAGTACTTCTGCGTGTGGAACACTTGTAGCTCCTACAGCTATTTCAGTGGTTCCTTCTTCAGAACTGCCATCACCGCTGTTTTCTTCCGAGCCTGAGTTTCCTTCGTCTGATGAACCGCATGCTGACAAAAGAATGATTAATAATAAAGTAAAAATACCGAATGTAATTTTTTTCATAAATACTCTCTCCCTTTAATATAATGTAGGATTTTTATCTTTTATCCAATTTTCTAGAAACGAAGTCCCCGATAAATTGGAAAATGAAAACAATAAACACAATGAGAATCGTACAAATAAAGACAACATCAAAGTCGCTGCGCTGAAATCCGTAGAAATAGGCAAAGTCACCTAAACCACCGGCACCGATCGCTCCCGCCACCGCGGTATAGCCAATTAATGCTATAGCTGTAACGGTAATCCCAGAAACCAGGGCAGGCATTGACTCAGGAAGCAGCACCTTAAAAATCAAAGTAGAAGATTTAGCACCCATCGATTTAGCAGCTTCAATGACACCTTTATCTACTTCTTTCAATGCAATCTCGACAAGCCGTGCATAGAATGGTGCGCCACCTATAATTAAGGCAGGGAGTGCCGCTTTAGGACCTCGAATAGTGCCAATGAGAAAATCAGTAAATGGGAATAATAACAAAATTAAAATGATAAAAGGTATAGCCCTGAAGATATTAACGACTGAAGCAGTTATCCAGTTTAATATCTTGTTTTGCCACAGGCCTCCTGGACCTGACAAGTACAGAAGTAAACCTAACAGTAAACCTAAAATAAACGTACCTGCTACAGAGATTAGTGTCATGTAGAGTGTTTCATTAGTAGCTGTTATCAAATCATCCATAGTGACGTTTGGGAAAAATTGATTAATCATCTGGACTCACCTCCAATTCTACAGAGGTGGATTGAATATATTCAATCGCACGCGTGATTTCTTCTTTATCACCCAGAAATTGAACAAACATTGTTCCATACGCACCCTTTTGGGTTTGCGTGATCTTTCCGTGCAATATGTTTACATCCAGCACAAACTTTCTGGAAATTTCACTGATTAAAGCCTGATTGGTGCTCTCACCTACAAAATGCAGACGAAGGATCTCACCAGTTTTATAGGTATCCTTTATGAGCTGAAGAGAATGTTCGCGTTCAGGGTCTCCCATTACCTGATCGACAAACTTCTTGGTAACCTGTTCTTTTGGATAAAGGAAAACATCGAGCACGTCTCCCTGTTCCACAATTTTACCTTGCTCCATAACGGCTACCTGATGGCAGATCTTTCGAATCACATGCATTTCATGGGTGATGAGAACAATTGTCAGTCCAAGCTTCTCGTTAATATCTACTAATAGATCAAGAATGGAATCCGTTGTCTCTGGGTCAAGAGCTGACGTCGCTTCATCACAAAGAAGAACTTTCGGTTTATTTGCTAACGCACGAGCTATTCCTACTCTTTGTTTCTGTCCGCCGCTTAACTGAGAGGGGTATGAATTACCTCGTCCACTAAGACCTACCAGGTCTATTAATTCATTAACACGTTTAGTTCTTTCGCTTTTTGGTACGCCAGCTATTTCAAGTGGAAAAGCGATATTATCGTGAACGGTTCGAGACCACAAAAGATTAAAATGCTGAAAAATCATACCAATCTCCTGCCGGGCCTCCCGCAGCTTCCCTTTGTTTAAAGAAGTCAATTCTTGATCATCAATGGTCACCTTGCCGTCCGTTGGATCTTCCAGGCGATTTAGCAGCCTTATGAAAGTACTTTTTCCAGCACCACTATAACCGATGACCCCGTAAATCTCTCCCTTTTTTATCTGTAAACTAAGGTCGTCGACAGCACGGACCTCCTGATGTTTCGTGCGAAAGACCTTGGATAAGCCTTTAATTGAAATCATGTCGTCTTCCCTCCAATAAAAAAACCTCTCTGCTTGAGAACAGAAAGGTTAGCGTAACAATCTTTATCTGTTCTCTCATCTTCACAAGGATTACCCCTTGCAGGAATTGGCACCTTGCCAAGTCTTAACTTGCCGGTTGCCGGGCATCAAAGGGCCAGTCCCTCCGCCTCTCTGGATAAGAGATTTTACTATATTAATTTATTATCACTTTAATACGTGTACGTACTATAAAGAGGATTCTAGCATTGTTAGAATTTCGTGTCAACTTGATAATATTCCTATAAATTCGACAAAATAAAAACTCTTCCTTAAAGTTAGAAGAGTTCGTTTAAAACACTCTTCTCATCTACCAAAGTAAAGTACTTTGCAGGAATTAGCACCGTGTTCATCTGCATGAACCGGTTGCCGGGCATCAAAGGGCCAGTCCCTCCGCCTCTCTGGATAAGTGAAGATGTCGCTATTAAATTAATGAATATGTTAGCATGGGGCTATAAATTAAGTCAACAATTAAGGAGTGGTCACGTTGAGGAATGCGCCAATTTTTGAACTTCCGTATATAAACAAAGAAGGAACTTATAGTAATAAAGAGGATCTGGGAAAAATAATTGTTCTTACTTTTTGGACCTCATGGTGTCCCGACAGTGGTAAAGATTTACCTAAAAAAGAACAACTTTATAAAACAATGGATCATGAGAAAGTAAAAATGATAACAATAAATGTAGCAGGACGTGAACGAAGCGAAGCTGAGGCAGAAGAATATGCTGAAAAGTTTTTATCTCAGCCAGCCCTTAAAGACCAAGGACGAACAATTTACGATTTGTATAACAGCGACGGGGTACCTACCACTGTTATCATTAATAAGGATGGTTTTATTCATTCACAATTCGGGGATAAAGCAGAGTTCTTATCCGTTGTAGAATCTCTCGGTGAACTTATCTAGCCAATAGTAGAAGTGATTCTATAAATAATATATTCCGGTATGCCCCTTGAACTTTAATGGTGGTTTGGGGGAAAGAAGTTAACTTTTGTTCTCCCGCAAATAAAGTTTTCATAATACTACTGGAAGATTGCAGGCAAATGTCATTATACTCATTATCCTGATGATCTGTATTAAGATGTACACCTGACTGGTCTATATACAGGTAAACTTTAAGACTGCCGACCAGTAGAATTACGTTCAGCGTGCGTTCCCGCCAAGTGGGTAAAAGATCTGTTCTCTGGTTCACTTGTTTAACCCAATCTTGTATGAATTCCATCATTGTTAACTCCTCCTTTATTTGTTAAATAAATTCTTGATAAGGAGGAGTCATCCCTTCTAAAATAACGAAGAATCGTTCGTCATTTACCGGGTGATTCATTTATTTTTTTACATATTCAGAAAGTTTATCGTACATAAAAGGAACTGAATGAAATGCATAAATCTTCTCTACAACTTCTCCGTGATGGGTTACAAGAAGACAGGGCACACTTTTAATTTGATACGTTTTCATTAAGTCAGGATGCAGCGAAGCATTGCACTCTTTAAATAATTCCCTGTTATACGTGACCTCAATGGTCGTAAGCATTTTTCTGGCCAAGTGGCAGGTTCCACAAAAAGGAGTATGGATGAATGTTAATCCAATGTTTTGCTCTTCTAAATCATGACCTGCTGACTTGTTATCTATTTCCTGCACTATGATCCTCCTAAATGAGATAAATGGACTTTACGTTAAAGTGCCTATTTAATAAGGCTCTAGCTAATTCGGGTTCAGGAGTGGCTGCCACTTCCCGAAATGCTTTATCAATGTAGATGTGTACGGCATGAGGCAGTTCTGCTGTCAGTTGTTTTCTTAATTTATAGCCGGAGTCGTCTTCATCCACAAGAATATACACCCTGCGCTCGTCGAGATTGTAATCAAGAATCAGTTCCTCCATCCGTTCGATGCCAAGTGTTCCATGTGTACAAATGATTTCTATATCTTCCGCAAGAATTTTCTTGATTTTTCGCTTATCCGTTATTCCCTCAACAATTACGATTCTTTCTCCATCCATTTTCTATCACCCACTATATAGAAACAGACCATGCCAAAGAGGCATGGTCTGAACATGATTAATATGGTACACGATCATGTCAGACAAGGATCATATGTAGCCCTGCCTGTACAATTGCTCATGGTAATTGCTAGACTTTAATCTTCATTAATCATTTCTTCATATTGATCAGATGACATTAATTCATCCATTTCAGAAGAATCACCTGGTTCCACAATCACCATCCACGCTTTATCATACGGGGATTCATTTACGAATTCCGGGCTGTCTTCAAGCTCTTCATTCACTTCAACAACTTTACCGCTTAATGGAGCGTACAATTCTGAAACAGTTTTCACAGATTCTACACTGCCAAACGGTTCATCTGCTTCAAGTTCGTCCCCTACTTCAGGAAGCTCTACAAACACAATATCACCCAGTTCAGATTGAGCGAAATCTGTAATGCCGATACGGACTTTCCCGCCTTCTTCTTTAACCCATTCGTGTTCTTCAGAGTAACGCAGATCTTTTGGTACACTCATTGAAATCCCTCCACAATATTAAATATGATTTATAACCATTACAAACATAAAAGCTAGCTGCTTTTATTTCCAATGTTCTGCTCACTGCCCCACGCTTCCTGAAAATTCTCAGGCTTGAAACCAACAGTGACCTTGTTTCCATCTGTGAGAATAGGCCTTTTAATTAACATGCCATCTGAAGCAAGCCATTCGATCATTTCTTCCTGAGTAGCATCCTTCAGTTTTTCCTTCATATTCAATTCTCTATACTTTTTACCACTCGTATTAAAAAACTTACGAGCAGGAAGACCACTTCGATCGATTAGTTTGACCAGCTCATCAGAAGTCGGTGGTTCTTCCACGATATGTATGGAGGTATAATTTATCCCTTGTTCATCCAGCCATTGTTTAGCTTTTTTGCAAGTCCCGCATTTGGGGTACCAATAAAAGGTTACCGGCATAACTATCACTCCTTACAGTTGATATATTATATTTTACCATAATGAAGATATTTATTTCATCGGTTAATCTAATTTAATGACAATCCAAATGTTTGACAGAAAAAATCCCTGCTTTGAACAATCAAAGCAGGGATTTAATGAATTTATACTACAAATTTTTCTGCTTGGATGAGTGCGGATGCTATTTCCCGTTTCTTCGCAATTACATTAATTGGAGTGTGTCGAGTTAGCTTACGCAGTGCACCGAGCATCATTCGAAGGGAGTCACCTGATTCAGCAGCAATCAACGTCTCCTTCGCATGAGCTTCGATTCGATTAAATGCTTCTTGAGTATAAACTTGCGTGTAAAGAAGTTTCAATTCGTTTTTGCTTTCCCCGTTTTTCTGCAGGGCTTTATCCGTACGAAGAATAGCAGACTCCATGTTATATATCTCGCCTGTAATGTCCGCTATATTAACGAGCACTTCCTGTTCATTTTCAATTTTCTCACCATATTTCTGAGCAGCTAAACCGGCTGCAAGTAAAGCAATTTTCTTAGCATTCTTTAATAAATATTTCTCTTGCTCCAAAGGTTCAATACCTGGTTCTTCTGGCATAAGCGTCATAATTTCTTCTTGAAGGGACTGTGCTTTTTGAAGCAATGGAAGTTCGCCCTTCATGGCTTTTTTAAGAAGCGTACCTGGTACAATCATCCGGTTAATCTCATTTGTTCCTTCAAATATACGGTTAATCCGGGAATCTCTATACAATCTTTCAACTTCATATTCGGCCATAAATCCATATCCACCGTGGATTTGTACAGCTTCATCGACAGCGAAATCCAGTAACTCTGTTCCAAACACCTTGTTTAATGAACATTCGATTGCGTACTCAGCAATGACTTTGGCTACAGCTGCACCATCTTTAAGTTCTTCTTCAGACAGCTTACCCATACTCTGCTCAAACAAGCCTACAGTTCGATATACTGCACTTTCATTGGCATAGGTATTTGAAGCTACTGAAGCAATTTTCTCTTGAATAAGCGGGAAACTCGCGATCGGAGTCTTAAACTGTTTGCGCTCTTTCGCATACTTAACAGAAAGTTCTACAGCCCGCTTCGCTCCTCCGACTCCTCCGATAGCCAATTTGTATCGGCCCACGTTTAGAATATTAAAAGCAATGACATGCCCGCGTCCTATCTCTCCAAGAACATTTTCAACAGGAACTTCGGCGTCTTCAAGAACGAGCGTACGTGTAGAGGAACTTTTAATTCCCATTTTTTTCTCTTCAGGTCCTGTAGAAACACCTGGATACTCTCTTTCTACGATAAAGGCCGTGAATTTATCTCCATCTATTTTAGCGTAAACGACGAATACGTCAGCAAATGCAGAGTTTGTAATCCATTGTTTTTCACCGTTTAAAACATAGTGAGTGCCTGCTTCGTTAAGTTTCGCTGTCGTTTTAGCTCCCAAAGCATCTGATCCAGACCCTGGCTCTGTCAGAGCATAAGCTGCGATTTTTTCACCTGTGGCCAGTACGGGAAGATATTTTTGTTTTTGTTCTTCATTACCGAAAAACACGATAGGCAGTGAACCAATACCTACATGTGCTCCATGAGTAACAGAAAATCCTCCACCGCGGGAAAATTTCTCTGTAATTAAAGAGGAACTGATTTTGTCTAATTGAAGCCCGCCGTACTCTTCCGGCACATCTGCTCCTAATAAACCAAGCTCACCTGCTTGCTTCAGCAATTTAACAGAGTGCTCAAATTCGTGGTTTTCCAGATTATCAATTTTAGGAACGACCTCACCTAACACAAAATCTTCAGCGGTTTTAGCAATCATCAAATGTTCATCTGTAAAATCTTCAGGTGTAATCACATCCTCAGCCGATAAATCTTCCACCATGAATCCGCCGCCCTTAATCATTTCTTTTAATTCACTCATTTGTTTTTCCTCCTCTTATAGTAACTCAAAAACTCCGGCTGCTCCCATACCGCCGCCAATACACATCGTTACGACACCGAACTGCTCGTTACGCCTTTTCATCTCGTGAATTAATCCTAATGTAAGCTTAGTACCCGTACATCCCAGTGGATGGCCTAGAGCAATCGCTCCCCCATTAACATTCACTTTGTTCACATCAAGTCCAAGTTCACGTATAACACGGAGGGATTGTGAGGCAAACGCTTCATTTAATTCAAATAAGCCAATATCTTGAATACTCAAACCTGCCATTTTCAGTGCTTTCGGTACAGCTTCAATTGGTCCTACCCCCATGATTTCAGGTTCCACTCCTGCTACAGCAAAGGAACGGAACTTCACTAGAGGCTTTAAGCCCTCTGCTTCTGCTTTTTCACGATCCATTACTAGAACAGAGGCTGCTCCATCACTCATTTGCGAAGAATTGCCTGCAGTGACCGACCCTTTTGTCGAGAAGGCAGGCTTCAGTTTAGCAAGGACTTCCTTGGTAGTACCAGGTCGTACACCTTCATCCATAGATACCGTTATTTTACTTTCTTTTACTTTATTATCAGCGCCTAGAACTCTATCTTCTACTTCCACCGGAACGATTTCATCATTGAATTTCCCTTCTTGAATCGCTTTGGCTGCACGCTCATGACTTTGGACAGCAAAGGCGTCCTGATCGTCTCTTGATATCTCGAAGCGCCTTGCTACTTCCTCTGCCGTATGTCCCATCGACATATAATATTCTGGAGCATTCTTGACCAATTCAATATTCGGCTTGATCACATGACCTCCCATAGGAATTAAACTCATAGACTCTGCACCGCCGGCGATGGCGGTATCGTTGTGCCCGAGCATAATCTTCTCAGCAGCGTAGGCGATACTTTGAAGTCCTGAAGAACAATAGCGGTTAATAGTAATGGCGGGAACCTTATGGTGGAGCCCGGCGAGCCCCGCTATATTGCGTGCCATATTCATACCTTGTTCTGCTTCAGGCATAGCACACCCAATAATGACATCATCAATGCTTCCTTCGTAGTTACCAGCTCTTTTTAATGTTTCTTTTATGGTTAGTGCGGCAAGATCATCAGGACGCGTGTGGGCAAACGCTCCTTTTTTGGCGCGACCCACAGGTGTCCGTGCTCCTGCAACAATGACTGCTTCCTTCACGGTTCTTCCCCCTTTGAATAATTAGTTGCGAAGCGGCTTTCCTTTCATCAGCATGTGCTGCATCCGTGCTTGTGTTTTTGGTTCACCGATTAAACTTAGGAATGCTTCGCGTTCCAGGTCTAATAAGTATTGTTCATCTACAAGCGAACCTTCTTTTAACCGGCCACCTGCAAGAACGAATGCCAGTTTTTCAGCGATTTTCAAGTCATGTTCACTTGCATATCCACTTAGCAATAGTGATTTGGCACCTAACAGCATGGTGGCATATCCCTGTTCTCCAACTACTGGGACTTTTGTTCTTTTCGGTGCTGTGTAACCCGAATCAGCCAGACCGATCACCTTCTGTTTAGCATCATGCAGCAAGTGATCACCATTTGCGCTAATAGCATCCAGCTGATCAAGAAAACCGTTTTCTCTGGCTTCTTCAGCCGAAGTAGAAACCTTAGCCATCGCAATTTTCTCAAATACATTGTTGGCTACTTTTTGAAGATCAAAGTCGACTCCTTCAGGAATATTTCTAAGATGCTTCATGTAAAGCTCTTTATTGCCTCCGCCTCCAGGAATGAGTCCTACTCCTGGTTCTACCAGCCCCATATAAGTTTCAGGCGATGCCTGCACAGCATCGGATGGAAGACAGACTTCTGCGCCTCCACCTAGCGTCATACCAAAAGGTGCTGTTACAACTGGTTTGTCGGAGTACTTCACTTTCATAAGTGCATCCTGGAAGTTTTTAACGACCATTTCAATTTCGAAAAAGTTATAATCCTGAGCTTCCATAAGCATCATTCCAAGATTTGCACCTACACAGAAGTTTTTACCTTGATTTCCTATGACGAGCCCTTTGTAGTGCTGATCAACGTGATCTATTGAAAAGTTAATCATTTGGATAATATCTAGCCCGATCGCATTACTTTGGGAATGGAATTCTAGACAGGCCACATCGTCTCCTATATCTATTAAGCTTGCTCCCGCATTCTTTTTGATCACTTCTTTAGTTTCTTTAACTCTTTTTAAATTGATATTTTTCTTATTGAACACCTGCTGTTTATAGTCAGTATGGTGGTAAAAGTAAACGTTTCCATTTTCAGCTTTATAAAACGAACCAAAACCTTCATCAAGCATCTCTTCTATCCAGGCAGGGATGTTTTCCCCATCCTCTTTCATCCGGTTCACGGAAGCTTGAACTCCGATAGCATCCCACATTTCAAATGGTCCCATTTCCCATCCGAAGCCCCAGCGCATCGCTTCGTCGATAGATGGAACATCATCGGCTATTTCTCCATACAATTCAGCGGAATAAAGAAGCACAGGTTTGACTATAGACCAAATCAAATCTCCTGCCGGATCGTCTTTAGCATTAACTAATGCTTTAAGTTTGCGTCCGGGTCCTTTTTCTTGTTTAGCCATTTCTGTCGCTTTTGTTTTTAGTTTCCCACGAGATTCGTATTCCATGGTTTCAGGATTTAACTGCAGAATTTCACTACCATCTTTACTCCTTTGTTTCAGAAAGAAACCTTGACCGCTTTTTGAACCCAACCAACCTTTTTCCAGCATCTGCTTCATAAATTCTGGAATTTCAAAAGCTTTTTTCTCTTCTCCTTCTACTTGATCGTGAACATTATTGGCTACATGAATAAAGGTATCCAGGCCAACTACATCCAATGTTCGGAAAGTCGCACTTTTGGGCCGGCCGATCATGGGGCCAGTGACAGAATCAACTTCTCCGACGCTATATCCTTTCTCAAGCATTTTCTGTACGGTTACAAGTAACCCATATGTCCCAATTCGGTTCGCTATAAAATTCGGTGTATCTTTAGCTTCTACTACCCCTTTACCAAGTACGTCCTCCCCAAAAGTTTTTATAAACTCAAGAACTTCAGGATCCGTAGCTTCGGTAGGAATTACTTCAAGCAGCTTCAGATAACGCGGCGGATTAAAGAAATGAGTGCCGAGGAAATGCTTTCGAAAATCTTCACTGCAATCAGCTGACATGGCTTCAATGGATATTCCTGACGTATTTGAACTAACGATAGCTCCCTGCTTTCTATACTGATCCACGCTAGCTAACACTTTCTTTTTAACTTCTAAATTTTCTACGACTACTTCGATAACCCAGTCGACTTCACTAAGTCTCTCCATATCATCACTCATGTTACCGGTTTCAATTAAATTCAAGCTTTCTTTACTAGTAAGCGGAGAAGGCTTTTGTTTCTTTAAGGCCTCTTTATTCACCGAAGATATTCGGTTTCTCACCGCTTTATCATCAAGTGTTAATCCCTGCTTTTTCTCACGATCGTTCAGTTCGCGAGGAGTAACATCGAGCATAAGTACTGGAATTCCGATATTTGCTAAGTGCGCTGCTATCCCGGCCCCCATGACACCAGACCCCAAAACAGCTGCACGCTTTATTTTACGATTCATACTATGTCCCCCTATCTATTTGAATGAATACTCATTCATTTTGTAACCAAAAAAATAAATGTTGCTGAGTTCGTATCTAATACTAATATAAATTATTTTCTGACATTTCGCAATCCTTTTTTCTACAATATGCTGGAAATATTTCGTTTAGAAAAGGAAGAGTGGTAAAAATTATGACTCAGTCAGAACCAGAAAAAAACAGCCTATACTCTTCGCGACTCCCTCCACTATAACTGTTAGATCAGCATTCTCAACGACTACCTTATAACCAACACCTGTGAAGAGGATCCTATAGTTTATTATAATCAAAAAAAAAGATCGTGTCACAGCAAATTTTGTCATGACACGACGGCGCTCCTTATTTTCCTAGTACACCTTTCAGAACAAAGGCTACGTTCGCTGGACGTTCAGCTAAGCGTCGCATAAAATAACCATACCAATCATTACCATAAGGGACATAAACTCTCATTTTATACCCCTCTTTCACAAGTTCCTCCTGCCTTTCAACACGGATCCCATATAGCATTTGAAATTCGAACTGGTCATTAGATATATTATTTTCTTCCACTAACCGTTTCGTGTATTCAATAATTGCATCATCGTGGGTCGCAACAGCTGTATAGTTTCCATTTAAAAGGTGCATTTTGATAATCTTTTTATAGTTCTCATCTACATCTTTCTTTTCGGGAAACGCAACTTTGGGAGACTCTTTATAAGCTCCCTTCACTAGGCGGAGGTTCGGGTCATATTGATTGAGATCTTCCACATCTTCCGCCACTCGATAAAGGTAGGCTTGCAGGACAGTACCAATGTGAGTGTAATCAGCTCGCAGCTTTTTAAAAATTTCAAGCGTTTTTTCACAGCGATCATGGTCTTCCATATCAATCGTTACAAATACGTCTTCTTTCTCAGCCACATCCAGAATGCGCCGCATATTCTCCATTACGAGTTCTTCTGATATATCCAGCCCCATAGATGTAAGCTTTAATGAAAGTTGTGAATCCAGGTGATGCTCACCTATCGCTTTAATAGCTTCGATGCACCCATCGGCTGCTTCCCGAGCTTCTTTTTTACTATCAATAAATTCTCCCAGGTGGTCGATGGTTACTGACATTCCTTTATCATTAAGCTTTTGAATGGTATCAACTGCATTTGGAATCGTTTCACCTGCTACAAATCGACCAGCGCCGAATCGGAGACCGTATTTTTTAGCTAACTTTGTAAAGAAACGATTTTTGGAGAGAAACAAAAAGAAATTTCGCAATATTTGTTCCATCACACATCCCCCTACTACCCATTTTATCTCTTTTTTTGTTTAATAAATGTAAGAAAATTAAGTTTTGTAAACGAAAACACACTCTTATTTTATCATCTTTTAAGATAAATGGGTAAAAAATTGAAGATCCACGCTTCGAATTTTGCATGTTTTTCCATAATTACAGGGTTATTTATGATAGAAAGTTATCTTTTTGGAATACTACAAATGACTTTTAAAAGGAGGTAGTTATATCATGCAACAACAACAAAACCAACCGTCTTCTATGCAGCAGGCTCAACCAATGGCGCAAGTCCCTGAAGTCGTAAGTACGAAAGACCAGCTTTACATTACGGATATGCTTTCATGGAATTTGAACGCCTGCAAAAAAGCTCACTTTTTTGCTCAGAACTGTCAAACTCCTGAAATCCAATCAGCTTTAGAAGAAGCGGGACAGATGCACCAACGACATTACAATAAAATCCTGACTCACCTGGATACTCAAACACAAAAACCTAATTAATGAATGGAGGTCCTTCAATTGAATCAAACATCAAGCAAGATTCAAAATCCCGAGACAGCTGTACCTAAAACACCTCAGATGAATGAGCGTGACTTTTTAAATGACCAATTAACGACGGAAAAATACATGACCGCTTCTTATAACATTGCTTTAAATGAAGCGAGTAATCAGGCGCTTTATCAGGATCTTGCAACTATTTTTAAAGAAACTCAAGATTGTCAGCGTAACTTATACAATCTCATGTTCAAAAACGGCTGGTATGCTGTTGAACAGGAGCAGCAGCAAAAGGTTCAGCAATCGTTTCAGCAATTCAGCGGCTATAAATCGCAGCTTCCTTACACCGTGCAATAACCTTATCATTTTAAGCTAGCGTTTAATCACGTATAGAACTGACGTTTCTGAAAGAGAGAAGTGTATAGGTACCACATCTTAGTTTTTTTTCAAGACCCTTCGATTAACGTAATTATACCGATTGACTGTAAACACGAAGCATTAGCTTAGCACCTTAAGAGCAGGACTAGTCATGTATAATTAAGTAATCAAATCAAAGCGTCGCATATTTTAAAAAACTCAACATAGAATCCCCCAAGCCAATAACAAAAATGAGACACCCGGCTTTCAATAGCCGGGTGTCTGCGATTAACCTACTGCTTCATATCCTTGTGCTTCGATTGCTTCCTTCATCATTCCTTTAGATACATAAGCTTCGTCATACATAACGTCTACTTTACCACTGCTTAAATGTACCTCTACTCCGTGAACCCCTTCTAATTTTTCAAGAGATTCCTTTACTGTTTTTTCACAGTGTTCACAACTCATACCGTTTACTTCTAATGTTAGATCCATTTTTTTCACAACCTTTCTATTTCATTTAATAATTGGAATATATGCTGAGTAATGAGTTAAACTCTCTTCTTTTATCGTTTAACTCCTCTTAGATTTACTATTCCACAATTTCGCGATGGAATAACATCTGAGGATTGAATTTTTCAAAAGCTTCTATTATAAAGGCTGACACAAAGCATATTTAAATATAAACTGAAGGAAGTTGGAAAGATCTGTTTAAGCTAATTAATACTGTTTTTTCCTTTTTACTACAGTTAGGAGATTTCATTATGAGAAAGTACATATATTTAGGTATCGCTTGCGGGGGCGGAGCGGGCGCAAGTTTACGGTATATTATTTCGAATCTATTTCCATCCCATGGAGGCTTTCCTTACGGGACATTCATAGTAAATATGCTCGGTTGTTTTCTTTTAAGCTTTATGTATCAATTTTTTTCAAAATTTTTCACAAAAGCTCGTGTTTTACAGAAGACTTTGACGACCGGATTTATTGGATCTTTTACTACATTTTCAGCCTTCACTTCTGAATTTGTACAAATTATGTTTACGAACACTTTTTTAGCATTATTCTACATAATGGGGACACTTCTGCTTGGAGGTATTATGACCATTCTTGGGTCCCAGTGGGGAAAGAAGTGGTTTATATGAGTATTTTGCTCGTGTTTTTGGGCGGAATGATTGGTGCCGTAGCTCGATTTGAAGTAAGTCATCTCTTGAACGGTAAAAGTGATTATCCTTTAGGTACAGCAGCAGCTAATATTTCAGGAGGATTATTACTGGGGATTCTTATTCGCTTACAGGAAATAGTTCGTCTGGAAGATTGGCTTTGGCTGCTATTGGCTGCTGGATTCTGCGGAGGTTATACTACCTATTCTACTTTCAGCTACGAGGTTCTTCATTTAATTGAACAAGGCCAATGGAAGAAAGGACTAGTTTATGCTGGAACCTCGCTTATATTAACGGTGGCTGGCCTCTTTTTCATTCTCTATATCTGAATCCATAGAGCCTTAGAATAGAATTGGTATTACACAAGTCACTTTAGCCAGTTTTACCATCCGTTTAAGAACTTTACGCTCATAATAGTAGAACCTATATATAACCCCTCGATTTCTCTTATTTTAGAAATCGAGGGGTTCATTGTGCACAGTATTTAGCTACAGCCTGCTGCAGGGAGTGCATATAATTTATTTCCAGCGGGAGCTTTAAGTCATTCAACTGTTTTGCCTGGCGGGGCTGGATGCCTATCATAATTATTTCAGCTCCCATATAAAACATAGACTTCATCATATCTGTTAGAACATGGAGCCCATCCCTGTTAAATTCACCTACTCCTGTGAAATCAAATAGCAGTCGATCAATCTCTTCCCTCTGCGAATACTTCAGTAAACTATCTTCTACTGCTTGCATTTTCTCTGTGGTAATATCTCCAAACAAAGGAATCATTGCTGTGTCCGACGAAAGCACAATAAATGGAGCAGATAAACGATTGCTTTGCTCTATCGCTTCTTCTAATTTCTCTTTCTCTTCAAGAAGTTCAAAATTTGTGTCATTTAAACGACTTCGAAGCTGGGTTAATGTATGGGTAACCTTAGAGAGTCGCTCGTCTTTCACGTGTAATAGAACTTCAGCATATAAATCATTCTCCCATGAGACGTACATATCAGCCGTTTTTATAGAATCCTGCTTATTCAAAGGTTTTAAATGCACTTCCAGGGAGGCTTTGTGAACCTCTGGTTTCACCGTTTCTTTTATTTTTATGAGGCTCTCTTCATCAAAAATATCAAGCAAATGTTCTTTTATCCCGTGCAAATCACAAGCTTCTTTAGAATAAGCATATATATGGAAGTTTTTATTGATACGATAGTAAGGCAGGGGAAAAACGCGTTCAACTTGTTTCATTTATTGCGCCTTCCCTTCCTTCATTAAACCACTGATATAAATGATTTAAATCTTTAACCACCATAACCTGTGCGGATTCGAATTCATCCAACTGAAACTTCTTAGCCATACGCCCGCCAATCATAACGAGAGGCTTCCACTCCAATTCCATGAAACGGTGGATGACTTTTTTTAGCACCGGCAGACGATAGGACAAAGCAGCTGATAATCCAATGACATCAGGACGGAATTTTTCAATTTGACTCATAGAATGCTCCATTGATAAATTCGGACCAAGGTATCTTACTCTCCACCCTTGCTCTTTAAAGGTGTCCGCAACCATCTTCAGACCAATGTAATGCTGCTCGTCTTCAACTCCGAACAACAGAGCTTTATAATTCTTTTGATGCTGGCCTTTAATCGGTTTGAGTTCAGACTCTAATCTGGATAAAGAAAAATCACAAATAGCCGTTGCCAAGTGCTCGTCAGCTACAGTTATTTTGTTTTGTTCCCATAGTTCCCCAATATAATACATAGCCGGGGTAATGATTTCTTCATAAAGGAACGCTTTCGAATGAACCTTCATGAGCTCTTCCATATAGTCTAACGCCCCATCTTCATCACCACTTAAGAAGTACTGGGCTAGTTGTTTATGTTGTACATTCACATCTGTTCACCTCTTTATTCTGAACGAGTACGTAAATAATCTAGGGCTTGCTGCAAAAACTCTATATATACTTTCTTTTCAGTTGAATCCTCGAGATCTGAATGCTCCAACAATCTTAGCAACCGTTCGTAGTTATCAATGATTAAAGCCGTACCTACGTCTCTTGCCGTCAAGACAGTATTCAGCCATTCTGTATAATCTATGAAAAATGTAACACTACCCATTTCATAAGCGGTCTTTAAATGGTCAAGGTGATGATAATTGTCCTCTTCCGTTCGATCTCTACCACGCTGACCAAATTTCTCCCAAAGATATGGATATTCATGATAAATCTCTGTAACTACCTGGTTTACCAAAAACTCTTGCTCCACTTTCTTCACTGAGCGACCACCGCATATTTGGAAACTTTCGGTACAATGCCCTGTAATTCCTGGTCTGGATATTGGCGTTCCAACTCATGAATTTTCTTAAACTGGTCGCTTCTTGCCCATTTCAAGTAAGCACTTTTAGATTCCCATTCCAAATGTACAGTTAACTCTCCAGGTTTTCGCTCTTTTTGAAGTAGTTGAAAAGAAATAAACCCCTCGGCCTGATCAACCAGACGAGATCGCTTTTTATATATATTAATTAACTCCTCAGCTTTATGCTCTGGCACTTCTACAGTAGAGTCCACCACAAACATCATAAGATTCCCCAATCTTTTCACGTTATCGATAAATACTATTTTATCATACTAATGAAATGTATGTATAATAGATCACCCTAAGCTTAGACTTCTATCGTCTTGAACGACTTAATCTGACAATAAGTAAGAAAAGAAATCAAAATACATCGAAGGGTTTAACCTTAGGATCAGCGAAGGCGTAGTATAGTACACTTTTTGAGGGGGCAAAGCTGTTGAAAGAATTTATTCTGAATAATCTTAGCAGGGTTAAAGCTGAAATACTTTACTCAGAAGCATGCAGGAACCAATCAAGAATCAGTCAAAAATCTCGTCTGGCAGGTATGGAGCTCGCCTATTCAAATATGTTGTTTGTATTAACGGGAAATCAAACATTTATAGATTTTAAGGATAGAGACCAGGCAAAGAAATTTGTAGATCAATCTGTGAAACAGCATGTACGGAAAGGATTTCGTGTTGGTAATGAGTCATTAGATAAATTGCTGATTATGGAGTACGTGACCGATAAAACAAGATGTTAAAAAAGACACCGGGGCAGTGCCCGGTGTCTTCACACATCTAACTTAGTATTTGATGACTTCATCGATCACATGCATTTCTTCATGATCGAGCAGGTTTTTGTTAACCATATCTTCAGCTTCTTTGTTCATATTATCCTGTAGGTCTTTAAGTTCTTCTTTATCACCGACAAGATAAAATCTTTCCCATTCGTATTTCTTAGCCAGCTTATCAATCTTAGGAGCAACGCTCTTATACCAACGGTAACGGTTATGCTCAAAGCGTTCTTTATACTCATCTCCCTGGGAAGATTTTGCTCCGCCGGATCCCATAGATGGCTGGGCACGGTGAGGACCCTGGTGTTGTCTCCAGTCTTCTGTATTCAAATCAAGTTCAAAGATTTGAGTATCATTCAACATGCCTAGTTCGGCATCAATAACTTTAATTTGTTGTTTTTGCGTTAATACAATTCCCGTTTTAGGGAAGGATTGACGCATTTCTTTTAGTTGATCGAGTACAGGAGTTTCCTCCCAATAAAATTCCGTTTTAACAGGCATTTGGAAGCGTTCGGCAAACCAGACAGTATCATCCGCTGTAGCGAACAGAACCACACTTTTGGCAAAGTGCTGTTCGTTTTCCTCAATGAACTGTTCTACTTTTTCCTTCACAGCCCAATAATTTCGTTTTTCCTCTGAATCTCCATCTTCCTGAAGATAAGATTCAAAGTTATTTAATCCATTTTTCAAGTGTATCTTCCATTCCCCGCCTTGTTGCTCCGGGTCAGAAGGGTCGGTGTTTAAATACATTGAAAATACTTTTTGTGGTTTCTCTAAATGAATTTGCTCTAATTTCTTAATTTCTTTGTTTAAATCCATAAAACAGCGACTCCTTTCAAGTGCTAAATTAACTTCTAGGAAGTATGTTTCCTGAAATAGGAGCGCTTAAACTCTATTCATATAATTTTAGTTGTTATTTTTTATTTTCTTTGGAAGCCAATTGTTTTTCCAATTCTCTGATTTCGTTATAAAAAAGGGATTCCTCTTCTTTTGACAGCTGTTCATTTCCATAGCGGACTTTTTGATATAAATGGATATTATTTGCCGTAATCCCAATCCGGTCAAACCATTTTTGGATGGGCTCATTATATTTACGGCCAAGCCCGCATTTTTGAGCATAGCGCTCAAATTGCAAGAAATGTTTTCTTACTGGACCGTCAGCAGGGCTGCGTTTAAATCTCCAAACTGATTTATGATCCTCATCGCCATAATGAAGATCATCGCTTTTATAAGTTAACATTTGTCGATCTATTCGATCAGTCCTTTTCTTGTTTCTTAGACGGTACATAATGTACAAAATGAGAATAATACCAACGATTAGCAAAATAACTGTTCCCGCCTGCGCAGCGTCAGCTAATTGCTGCGAGGGTTCACCGTCCCCTGAAGAAGGAGGTTCATTAGAATCACGAAGCATTTCACTGCTCTCCTGGTCTTGATTTAATTTCGCTAAAGGTTCAACTTCAGATACCTCAAATCCCGTAAGCTCTACTAAAAAGAAAAACCCCTGTACTCCTTTTAAAAACACGATGGAAACTGCCTGCCATGGACTTGTAATTAATAACCTCAAAGGTTGGAATAAAGCTGCTAACGTAGATGCACCGGCGGCAAACCCAAATATCAGAAACACTATTTTCTTCTTTCCTTTTTTTCGATCACTTTTGGAGACCTCTATGTAATGAGAGAAAAAATAACCAAGAATAATCACACCGTACTGCAAGGCCAAAATTATGATAATCTCTATCTGGGCAAAGAAGAGCATACATACAAAAGCCATGATCGTTGTTAAAAAAAGCATAAATCTTTCGTTTTCCCGATCAGGTTCCTGCTCATGCAACAGATAACGCCAAACCAGAAAGCCGGAAAGCATGAGGCTAAACACCAGTGGAACTCCCATAACTACACCTATCCCAGCTAATAAAGCAGCTACAATAATGAAGGGAAGGAAGCTGGAAGATAGCTTGGACGCCCCGAGGAAGAATAAAAGTGACGAGATGACGACTGTTATAAAGGAGATAAGAGGTAGCTGGAGAGAAACCCAGCTCCATCTCCCCATTAGAAATAGAAAAAAGAAAAAAGCCAGACCTTCACTTACAAATTGATAGGACATGACAGTTAATTTATTACCACTAATCATACAGATGCTCCCCTATAAGAAAAAGGCACCAAGATAGCTTGGCCGTCTTCTACTTGGACTTGGAATACTTTCATACCTTTCCGGCTCCATTTTCTAATGTATCGATAGGTATGTTCAGGTATATCCCCAACTATAATAATGGTTTTCTTCTTGTAGAGCTCATGATGTAATCGGTGCATTAGCTCTTCCACTGGCATAAATAACTGGTTAACTTGAATCCTCGCCAGTAACTCCAAAGAATCTTTCAATTGTTGATTTCCACTGCCTTCTGGCTGAAAAAAGAATGGTCTGTCATGCGGTCTCCTCATATTAATTAGCATTTCGAAATCGTAGTTATTCTGTGCAGCAAAATGACAAAGGTAACTGGCATAAGATAATAAGTTTTCTAAGTTTCTTGATATGTGTTCATTCCCAAGCCGGGTTTGCTGCGTTACATTTACAACGATTGTCCAGCTTATATCTACTTGGCGTTCAAAAACTTTAGTTTGCAGCGTGCCTGTTTTAGCACTTGCTTTCCAGTGGATACGATGAAACGGATCAGAAGATACATAATCCCTGGTTCCTACAGGAGTAAGTAAATCCTCAAACGGGGAAAATGAAGACCGTTGTTCACCAGGCGCTACTTGAAATACTTCTTCTATTCCATACACCGGCTTTTGAATAGGGTAAACCACGATCTCCGTCTCATAAAGCGGCAGGAAATCCATAGATATTGGAGAAAATTTAATTAAATGCGGAAAACGATACTGAATATCTGTAATCTTAGTAACCCCACGCTGCTCAGCTTTAATAGGAACTCTCACTTCCTTTTCCCCTTCGCTCATTAATGAAAGAGGGATTGAATATAAATATCCCTTCGCACTCTCTCGAATAAAAGATTCATCAGCTTTAATGTTTGAGTTGCTTTGAAAAGATAACCGTCCGTTTAAAACAGGTGCTTTTGAATTATTTCTAAATCGAAAACGAAGCGATGTATCTTCTCCAGGAAATAACCTAATGGAAGTTCTATGATTAAACAGTTTCAGTGATGACCCGCTGTATCTGTCATACCATTTACTCGAAAGAGCAATAACTACAAGCAAACTTGTAGGTATCAGAAGGATGGATTGATCGAGAAAAAGACTTAATACTCCCGTCAATAAGATCATCGCTAAAAGAAAATCATAATACTTATGATTTCCATACCCAAGATCTTTCTTCCACTGTTTCACCGTGTCTCTCCCGCTTCCACAGGTACGGGTACTTGTTCTATAATTTCACTTACCACTTGAGAATTCGTTTTACGAATTGAACCCTCCATTGAAAGGACAATGCGATGTTCAAAGACATAAGGAGCCAGTTCTTTAACATCCTCAGGAGTTACATAACTTCTCCCATTGAGTAATGCTTTTGCCTGACAGGCTCTCATAAAAACTAAGGCTCCACGAGTGCTTACTCCTAATTCAATATCGTGATTATGCCTGGTTAAACGTACAAGGTCCAATAAATAATTCATCGTATCCTCAGCAATCGTCATTTTTTTTACTTCTTCCCGCAAAGTCAGAATATCCTCAATATGAAGATCAGCCATTAACGTATGCATAGGTTCATCCATTTGGTAGGTACGCAGAATGTTTCTTTCTTCTTCGGCTGAGGGATAGCCCATATCTATCTTAAACATGAATCGATCGAGTTGGGCTTCTGGTAAAGGGAAGGTCCCCTGACTGCTCTCGATTGGGTTCTGAGTAGCGATTACAAATAATGGAGGAGTGATTTGTAACGTTTCTCCATCTACTGTCGTCTGTTTTTCTTCCATAACCTCCAAAAGACTGGACTGAGTTTTAGGCGTGGCACGATTTATTTCATCAGCCAATAGAATGTTCGTCATAACAGGGCCTTCTCGTAATTCAAATTCCTGAGTTTTTGGATTAAAAAATTGAATCCCTGTCACGTCACTGGGAAGCACATCCGGTGTAAATTGGACACGGCTGAACTTACCATCCATGATCTTCGCAAAACTCTTGGCCAGCTTTGTCTTACCTGACCCTGGAACACTTTCCAGCAGCACATGGCCATCTGCAAGTATTGCTGTAAATAACAACTCTATAACATCTCCCTTTCCTAATATCACCTGGTTAATGGATTCGTGCGCTTTTCTTACAGCCTCTGCTTTTATACCCAATCTTTATTTCCCCCTTATGTATATATACCTACCTAATCGTAACATATTTCTGATAATTCTATATGTGAACAAAAAAACAACCTGTTCTAGGAAGAACAGGTTGTTTGTAAAGGGATCGTTATTCAGCTGTCCATTCATCAATGACATCCTGGTGTTCATCGATCCAGTTTTGTGCACCCTCTTCAGGTGTTTCTGCTTCGTTTAAGGCAGCCATCAGACTACCCAGCTGCTGGTCATCCATCTTGAAGTTGTCAAACCATTTTACAACTGTAGGGTTGTCTTCTTCCAAACCTTTACGGGCAGCATATGAGATATTTTCTGATTCCCCATATACACCTTTTGTATCTTCAAGGAACTTAAGGTCCATTTCTGCAAATACCCAATGAGGTTTCCAAAGTGTTACCACAATTGGTTCTTCATCTTCAATAGCACCTTTAAGTTCTGTTGTCATTGTTGGGCCAGATGAAGCGGCCAGAGAATAGTCCAAGTCGTATTCATTAATGGCATCTTCCGTTAAGGACATCAGACTTGCACCGGCGTCTATTCCCACAATTTGTTTCTCATCTAATGCATCTGTCGTTTTTAAATCTTCTATGGTATTAATGTCTTCCATGTATGTTGGTACTACAAGGCCTAATTCTGTACCTTCATACCAAGTTTCGCGCCAGTCAATATCTTCTTCATACTTATCATAGAAAGCTTTGTCGGTATTTGGGAGCCAGATTTCCATCCCAATGTCTAGATCTCCAGAAGAAAGGGCTTCATATAGGAATCCTTTTTCTACTTGTTTAAGCTCCACGTCATACCCTTTTTCTTCTAAAACAATTTTCCACATATTTGATACCGCTACATTTTCAGCCCAGTTGTTCATACCAATACTGATAGAACCTTTTTCTTCAGTAGATTCACCGTTATCTGATCCACCGTCACCATTTCCACCTTCAGCGTTCTCGGAGTCGTCTCCTCCACCACAAGCGGCAAGTACAAGCACGATACCTAAAAATAATGCAGGTAGCCATTTACGTAAATTACTCATTAAAATCCTCCTTTTGTATATTCCCTGATGACTTTAGTCTTGATTATATTTTGATATTATAGCATAAACAATCTCAAGTTCAAACAATTTTAACTGTACAAATATTATTTTCAGTTTTTACTAAATTATTTTTAAAAACTTGATATCTACCTCAGGACATCCAACATTTGGATGTCTTGAGGTAACAGTATATGGCATTTATTTATTTGATTTTTTGTGAGCGCGACGGTCAGCTGCTTTACTTCTTTCTAGAGCTTCCATATCTTCGCGATCGGCAATCTCTTCAGAGAATTCAACGTCAATACCCGGGTGCTTCTGATCGGTAGGTGTTTGAGGAAGTCGTCTTTTTCTCTTCCCTTTACCGCTGTTGTGTTCATCTCTTCCCATTAGCAATACCCTCCTTTTGGTTGATCATTTCTATTATTTACAACTAAAATCTTTACTATTCTCTGGTCATATTAAAATGAAATAAAAAACCCCAGGACCATCCATTTTTTGGATGACCTGAGGTGCCGTTTATTTCCATATCAATGCTGCTGGATAGTCTGTGTTTTCGAAATGCCTCTAGTAATTGAGAAACAGCTTGAAGCTAGAGCTAGAAGAATAAACAGTCCACCAACTGTAGCGTTATGAATAACTGAACTCTGCTCAATTACGATACCGCCTATAGTTGAACCTAAAGCAATTCCTAAATGAAGAGCAGAGTTGTTCAAACTTTGTTGGATATCAGAGGTTTCAGGAGCAGTGACTACAAGGTAGCTTTGCTGGGCGGGTGTGATTGCCCAGCTTAGGGAACTCCAGAAGACCATTACAATCAAGAATAAAGGTAATGAAAAAGTAACATAAGGAATGATAAAGATTGCTATAGCAAACAAAACAATAATACCTATAATGCTCTTTTCCGATCCCCATTTATCTGCGGCCATACCTCCTATACCGCCACCTGACACTGCTGCCACACCAAAAATAAAGTAAGCAATACTTACCCATGCTGGATCCAGGCCTAAAGTTGTTTTTAAAAAAGGTGTCAGATACGCATATAAGGTCAGATGACCTGTTAAAAACAAGAAGGAGGTCAACTGGGCAGAAAAAATTTTCTTATCTTTCAAAGAGTGGATCTGTTCCTTAATTGAGATCACGGGCTTAGGCTTAATTCGTTCCAAAGTAAATGCCACAGCAATCATAGAGACTAATGTAAGGATCGAAATAAGTAAGAAAGGAACTCGCCATCCAAACGCATTACCAATGGTTAGACCTATTGGCACGCCCAAAACCAGTGATCCGCTAATTCCCATAAAAATAATTCCGATAGCACGTCCCCGGTATTGTTGCTCAACAATAGCAGACGCAATCGTGACTCCCAGAACTACTAACAAGGAACCACTTGCTGCCGTCAGCACTCTTGCCGCCATAAGAATACCGTAAGAAGGACTCCAAAAAGCTATCATATTTCCTGTAAAAAAGATGAATAATGTCCATAACATTAACTTTTTTCTTTCTATTTTGGCTGTCGCTGTTAAGAGTATGGGGGAAGCCAAGGCAAAAACTAGCGAAAAGATTGTAATTAATAATCCGGCCTGTCCCAAAGATATACGTAAATCAGCAGCAACCAGGTCCAAGGTGCCGCCTATAATCAATTCAACCGTACCGACTACAAAAGCAACGATAGCCAGCATATAAACTTTTTTATTCATTCTTCTAAAACCCTCTCTAATTAGGTTACCACTACAATAGTAACCACTTACCTTTACAAAAACAAGAGAAAATATGCTAGTATATTTTACGCAACAACTTATTCCATGTATTCTTTAAGCAAGAAGCTATGGACAAGGGGAATCTATTATGTTACAAAAATTCGGTTTTACTCAATACGAAAGCCAAGTTTTTGAAGTATTATCCGCAAGTCATCAGCCCATGGACGCAAGCACGATTGTTAGATTTTCTCAAGTTCCCAAATCAAAAGTTTATGAAGTGCTAAATCGAATGGTTGAAAAAGGACTCATTTTAAGTTCTTCCACGGATCGAAAAAAACTTTATAATGCTGTTCCGCTTGAAACAATTATTGAAAACCTGACAACTGAATTTGAAGCTAATGTGGAAGATCTTAGAAATAAGGAATACACCCATACTCCGATAGACGATCGTGTATGGACGGTCAAAAACAGCAAAACGATCTCGTCTCTAACAAAAGAATTAACGGAGAATGCGAACTCCAGCATTTACATATCAGGTTGGAATGAGCATTTAAAGGCTCTCACTCCATTGCTTGAACAGAAAAAAAATGAGGGCATTTCAGTAGAAATGCTCTCTGTAGGTGAACTGGAAAGCTCCATCCCACAAACTCATGTGTTAATACCGAATGAAGGGCATGAAGCTCTTGAGAAATATCAATTATTGATAGTTGATGAAAAGGAGATATTGTTCGCAGGGATTGAGCAGGGGGAGTGGCAGGGTATCCAAACATTATCCAGATCTCTTGTTAAATTTTTCACTGAATTCTTTTACCACGACGTAGCCCTTACCGAAATTACAAAAAAATATGAAAACACTCTCATGGAGGATGAAAGTATCAAAAAAATCCTTATGAAACTGAGGTATTAAAAACACCTCCGGCCTCCTATCTTCAGGAGTACCCGAGGTGTAATCATTATACCTTTTCAACTACATAAGCTTTTTTCTCACGGAAATATTTTTCTCCGTCCTCAGCAGAATGTTCAAAGAACCCTTCAAATACGTCTACAACTTTATATTGGCGCTCAGGATCAGTAAACAATTGTGATTCATTGTTTGATAGAACAACCACATCGGTTGTAGAAACAAAGCTGTCTAATTCTTTTGCTAAATAGTTTTGACCTACTTCTACATTACTTAAACGATGTTGTGTCATTTCTTTATTCCACCTTTCATATATGGACGGTTTCCCCTTAAGTTGAGCTGTAAAACATAATAAAGCTAATGGATACAGAATGATAATTAGAGAAGAAATTGCAGGCTGTATCTTATATTAAAATAATGCGAAGTTTTCATAGGTAGAATTTTTCAAGGTTTTCTTCCGTTTACGCCCGGAAGATGACGCCATTACCTACTTTCAAACCATGGCAAACTAAGGCTGGCAAAATCAACAAATCACACTATTCGAGCGTTCAGTTTGTAAAAGTCAAGCCGAAACTAAAACAGGGCAAGCCCCCTTTTATACCTAAGGAACTACGGGAATGTTCAATACGCTGAATTTAATAGAAGAGAAGCGGGTATATGTGTTAAGAAAGTGAAGGATTCATTACCTGCAAAGTCTGACGTTTAATCCAGAAATGAATATCAACATTGCCTAGTTTGATCAGCAAACGAGGTGTAAAAGTATAAAAAGAGATTGAAAATGAAGGAGTCTACTGAAGAACATTTTCAATATTAAAAAAGTATGGAAAGCAAAGACCGGTCTCATGGTGAAATCTGTGATTATGAAATATAGAAGCCAAATCAACGGTCTTTTATTACGACTGAGTCTTTTTAACAGATAGAGGTGTAAACTTGTTAGAATATAAAGTATTTAGTGAAGAACATACAAAACCATATGTACTTTTACTTCATGGAATAGGGGGAAGTGCCAATATCTTTTTCCCTCAAATTAAAGAATATAAAAAACATTTTAATGTCGTCGCTGTACATCTGCGGGGACACAAGGGGTCCCCAAGTGTTTATTCAAACTCAAGCGCATTTTCTTTTAAAGACGCGGCGAACGATGTTATTGAGGTTATGGATCAATTACGAATTAAGAAAGCGCATTTCGTTGGGGTGTCTCTTGGAACGGTTATCATTCACCAGTTGTTATCCATGGCCCCTAACCGGGTAGAAACTGCCGTAATGGGGGGAGCCATAACAAAAGTGAACCTTATATCCAGGCTCCTTCTCGCTTTCGGAAAGCTAGCCAAGAATGTAATGCCTTATTTATGGCTCTATTCTTTATTTGCACGAGTGCTGATGCCTAGAAAAAACCACAAAGAATCAAGGAATGCTTTCATAAAAGAAGCTTCCCAAATGAAACGAGCAGAGTTTTTAGGTTGGTATGATATAGCTCCTACGGTAGACACTACTTTTGAGGATGTAGAAAAAACTGCTGGATCTATTCCTAAACTTTACCTGATGGGTAGCGGAGACCGTATGTTTAAAAAAGATACATGGAAATATGTAAAGAATATGCCTAATACAACCTGCCTTTTCATTCCTAATTCCGGCCATGTCGTAAACTTAGACACCCCAGAGATTTTCAATAACTGTTCAATATCCTATATGAAAACTAAAGGAAACATTCATGGCTCCTTATTAGAAGAAAAGACTTGAATTATTAGTTCACAAAGGAGAAAGAGGTCAGGCCAAGCGGCTCTTTCTCCAATAAAAAGGTCATCCTGTGAAAAAATCAACTTAAACTGAAACTATGTTAGCTCTAAGGATATTACTCTTCCTCCCTAAAGCTTTTTTTAAATGGATAACAAACGTTTCCGATACAGCAGTATTATTAATTCTATTAATAGTTTCGGAAATCGCTTAGGGAAAAACTTTCTCAAGTAAAACTTATAGTACGCTTTCTTCAAATCAGGCCAGTACTGACATTCATTAGGTTGAGTGAACCTTACCACATCAATTAGTACTACTTCGTTATTTCTGGTCAGCATAATATTTCTAAGATGTATATCACTCGGTGTTAAGCCCCGACTCCTCACATATGTTAATACTTCATCAACTTTACGTACCATTTCTGGAGTAATTCGTTTTCCAGTTCTAAGACAGTCATAAAAAGTTATACCTTCCACATACTCCATAATTAAATAGCCATCTCCAACTTCTTTTAAATGTGGAAAAAATACTCGGTTGGATAAGCGATTATAGACCTCTGCTTCTCTGAATGCTAAATGCTTATGAGAAGGATAAAAGACTTTGATCACTTGATTGATGTTCTTCATTTTAAAAACGGCCGCACTGCGCCCCTGACCTACACACTCTAGTTCAACCGGAAAACTTACAATACGGTTATCTTTAAACACAATTTCCTCGACCAGATCTTCTATCTTTTTCATAGTATCCCCTCTATGGAAAAACGTTTATTTATTACTCCCTATTATACCGGAGTTCACAAAAAAAGAATGAACTTTGCTTGTTCATTCTAAATTTACGCCACTATATCATTTTAGTGCTCAAATAAGAAAGCAGGAAGTTTTTTCTCCCCGCTTTCTTATTTAAGCACTATTTATTTTTTTCCATAAGTTCTTTCTGAGCTTGTCTGACTAATTCCTTTACCATTTGGCCCCCGATTGGTCCACCGATCCGGCCAGCGTCCCGTGTACTTAAGTTTCCGTTATCATATCGGTTTAATGGTATGCCTTTTTCTTCTGAGACTTCAAACTTTGCATTTTCAGGAGTCTGGCTTTTCAGCAGTCTTTGTTTCAAATCATCCAGGCCTTTTTGTGCCTCTGGAACTAATATCTTATTTTTTCTTGCCATATAAATAACTCCTTATTTCTTATACTTAGGAAAACGCTCTCGTGAAAGAGGTTTGCCTTCATGACTTATTACATTTCCATCTTTGTCTAATTGATCAATGTTACCGTCGATCGTTCCTTCTGTCATCGTGTCCGAAACTTGTTCGTGAGTGACCGAAAGCCCCCGCGATGTCTCATCATTTTTTTCATAATCAGCCGACTCATAACTGCGTTCAGCTATTTGTTCTATTTTTTGTTTTTTACTCAAGATAATTACCTCCTTTACTTGCTCTTAGTTTCTGCTCCTTTATTTAAATTCATTCGATGTCCTGTAAATGAAAAATTAGAGCTTGGATAAAATTATTTTTATCATCCAAACTATAGAGGGAGGTGTTAAACGATGAGCAAGAAAAGTAATGCCAATAAAAGAAAGGCTCCTAAAACGGTGAACCCTCAAGGTTTGACGGAGGATATAGCCGATCAGCAGCCAGATTCCCAATTTGAACAAAAAGCTAAAAAAAGGAATACTAAACGATAAAAGCTGACGCTTGACCGTCAGCTTTCTTTTAGAAACCTTGATACTAATGAAATCGAGGATTTCTCGTCATACATTTGATAAATGGTTTGAGAAATACGGATCGGATCTCCAAAAAAGAACCGTTCATAAAGTGTCTGTCTTGAACCGAACGAGCTCATAGTCAGATCCCATGCTAGCCTGAATAACGCTACCCTGTCCTTGCCTTTCCAATCCCCCGCTCTCAAGTAATGGTTTAATTCTTCACCTACACTTGAATCGAACGTTTCTTCGTGAGGGATAGTCATTAATCCGCTTGCACCTAGCAGTTGAATGATTTCAATCAATCGAGGGTACAATTCCTGAGTTTGATTAATCGCTACATATAGAGGCTGAACAGAGGGTACCATTGTTCCATTATTGTCTATTTCAGCCTGGCATTCTGAATAGTGGAGCAAAGCCTTTAAACTCTCCAAACCTTTTACAATTTCAACCACTTTGGCCTGCACATGCTGATACTCCCCTATATTGATGGTCGCCACAATTTGGTGAGCGATGCCTAATAGAAACTCTAATTTAACAATTTGTCTGGAAATTATCTGGTGGATCGTGAACGGGACAAATTTACCTTTCTTATAAAAATTATCAGCCGCTCGTATATTATCATGCAGGAATACTCTCTCCCACGGAACTAGTACATCATCGAAAATTACAACTGTATCCATTTCATCAAATTTAGAGGATAGGGGAGAATTATAAGAGGAATGGTCATGACTAAAAGATTCCCGGCAAATATACTTCAATCCTTTAGTATTACTGGGAATTGAAAAACCATAGGCGTGAGCGCTCTCTTGTACTCCGGGGGCAGAGAAAACAATGATTTGATCTGTCATGCCGCCCTGAGTGGCCAGCAGTTTTGCTCCTTGAATGATTAGCCCCGCTTTGGTTCGCCTCACGATTCGGGCATTCGTTACATCTTCATCAAGAAAAGCCAGTTTCCCACGATTAGTCTGAGGATTTACAAATGTATGCGTAAAGGTAAGATCTTGTTCACGAGCTTCCTCATAGATGGTTAACAAACGATCCGGATAACAATTAGCTTCCCCTTTTAATAGATCTGCCGAAGCGGCAAAGGATGCAAGCACTGTATTCATATAGTCAGGACTCCGCCCTAATAATCCGCCGGAATGGCGTGCCCAGCATTGAATCATCTTTCTTCTCTTTTCAAGATCTTCTTTTGTTTTCGGAATTAAGTAAGATGTACCAATCTTATTTCCAGTGGTATCTGACGTGAAAGTCAATTCTTCTGTATGACCAGGATGCAATTGCAAATCATAAAGCTCCCCCTGAGTCTGGATTACTCCCTTAAATGCAGGATGACTTGATATTCTTCCCGCAACCTGTTCTCCATCCATCCAAACTTCAGCGTTTATCCGATCCACTCTTTCCTTGTACTCATCACCTGATATAGCAGGCATGTAATCACTCCCTTTGCTTACGTACACACAAAAACAGTCGATAACATACCTTATTACTTTCTTAAGATTATGTGAAAAATTTCCTACAAAAAGCCCACCTATTTAAGGCGGGCTTGAAGGTTAAGACTGAGATACCGTTTCCGTCGTAAACTGTTCGGATTCGGTAGAGCCTTTTAATGCTGTAGTGGACGACGTACCTCCTGAAATAATTTGAGCTACTTCATCAAAATAACCGGTTCCTACTTCCCGCTGGTGTCGGGTAGCTGAATATCCGTAAACCTCACTGCTGAATTCCGCTTGCTGTAATTCAGAATAAGCTTCCATTCCGCGGTCTTTATATTGTCTCGCTAATTCGAACATACCGTGATTAAGCGCGTGGAAACCTGCAAGAGTTACAAATTGAAACTTATAGCCCATCTCACCAAGTGTCCGTTGAAAACTGGCAATTGTCTCGTCATCCAGTTTTTTCTTCCAATTAAAAGAAGGCGAACAATTGTAGGCAAGCAGTTTCCCAGGAAATTTTTCATGGATAGCTTCCGCAAATCTTCTAGCTTCTTCTATGTTTGGTTCCGAGGTTTCACACCATACTAAGTCTGCATAAGGAGCATAAGCTAACCCTCTTGCAATGGCCTGATCTATCCCCGCTTTCGTTTTATAAAAACCTTCCGCCGTTCTTTCTCCTGTTAGAAACTCCGCATCACTTCCATCCACATCACTTGTGATAAGATCCGCTGCATTCGCATCTGTTCGGGCTATAATAATAGTAGGAACACCCATTACGTCCGCTGCAAAGCGTGCAGAGATTAAATTTCGAACAGCGGTTTGAGTAGGCAGCAGAACTTTTCCGCCAAGGTGGCCGCATTTCTTCTCTGAAGATAACTGATCTTCAAAGTGAACAGCCGATGCTCCTGCTTCTATCATTCCTTTCATTAATTCAAAAACGTTCAGCTGTCCCCCAAAACCCGCTTCTGCGTCCGCAACAATAGGGGCGAACCAGTCAATATCATGCTTTCCTTCCATATGATGAATCTGGTCTGCACGCTGCAATGCCTGATTAATTCTTTTAACTACCTGAGGCACGCTATTTGCAGGATACAAGCTTTGATCCGGGTACATGTGTCCTGACAAATTAGCGTCCGCTGCTACCTGCCAGCCACTCAGGTAAATAGCCTTAAGTCCGGCTTTTACCTGCTGCATAGCCTGGTTACCGGTTAAAGCACCGAGAGCATGAACATAGTCTTCTTCATGTAGGAGGTTCCACAATTTTTCGGCACCTTTTTCAGCGAGTGTATGTTGGATATCCATAGACCCTCTTAATCGGATAACGTCTTCCGGCTCATATGGACGCAACACGCTACTCCAACGTTCTTCTTCCTGCCACTGATTTCTTAGTTTTTCTACTCTCTCATTCATCATTCCGCTCATCCCCCTCAAGATAACTGCTCATAGGCTCTAATGGTTAAAAATTCTTCAAACTCATCATTTCTAATTAAGGTATCGAATAGTTCTTCAGCTTCTTTATAGGGCCTTTTATTGAAAAAATCCTCCCCTACTTCTTGCCGGATAGCCTCCATTTCTTCTTCTCTTAACTTATCGTAAAGTTCAAACGTAATAGGACGTTCCTCATTCAATGCACCTTTTGGATGACGAATCCACTGCCAAACTTGAGCCCTTGATATTTCAGCTGTTGCAGCGTCTTCCATCAAATGATGAATCGGCGCAGCTCCTGTGCCAGCGAGCCATGAGGCAATGTACTGAATCCCCACATTAATATTTGTGCGTAATCCCTTTTCCGTAATTTCCCCTTGAGGAACTTCCAGTAAGTCAGCTGCTGAAACTGTAATCTTCTCTTT
The DNA here is from genome assembly GCF_052246755.1 of Halobacillus sp. B29. Classification (NCBI taxonomy): domain Bacteria; kingdom Bacillati; phylum Bacillota; class Bacilli; order Caryophanales; family Bacillaceae; genus Halobacillus; species Halobacillus sp. B29. The sequence continues at coordinate 188,080 of NZ_JBQQCM010000006.1, read as the reverse complement.
CGTTTTACTGATTTGGTTGGGTTCCGGCATTCCCTCATTAAATACGTCCATGGCCGCCTGAACCATTCCAGGATGAGCCACCCAGGTCCCATCGTGACCGTCCTGGACTTCTCGTTTCTTATCAGCTATTACTTTTTGAAAAGCAGCTTCATTCTTAGCTGGATCCTTTTTTACTGGTATTTGAGCTGCCATACCCCCGATCGCAGGAGCGCCACGTTTATGACAAGTTTGAATGGTCAATAGCGAATAAGCACGCATAAATGGAACGGTCATCGTTACTTCTGAACGGTCCGGAAGTATCATCGATGGATCATGCCGGAATTTCTTTAAAAAACTGAAGATATAATCCCAGCGTCCGCAGTTAAGACCTGCCGAGTGTTCCTTTAATTCATACAATATTTCATCCATTTCATAAGCGGCGAGGATCGTTTCCAATAATACCGTTGCTCTGATAGTGCCTTGAGGAATGTTCATGTAGTTCTGAGCGTAAACAAAAATATCGTTCCATAATCGCGCTTCCTTATGGTTCTCCAGTTTAGGCAAATAAAAGTATGGACCCGAACCGTTCTTTATAAGCTGTTTAGCGTTGTGGAAGAAAAACAAACCGAAGTCAACCAAGCTTCCAGAAATCGCTTTATTTTGATAGGTTAAGTGCTTTTCCTCCAAGTGCCAGCCTCTGGGTCGTACCATAAGTACAGCAGTCTGTTCGCCCAGTTGATACAATTTTCCTTTTTCATTTTGAAAAGTAATGGTTTTCTGAATCGCGTCACGCAAGTTAATCTGCCCGTGAATCGTATTCGACCAGGTGGGAGAGTTGGCATCCTCAAAGTCTGCCATAAATACTTTTGCACCGGAATTCAGACCATTAATGACCATCTTACGATCGACAGGACCGGTAATTTCTACCCTTCGATCTTTTAAATCTTTTGGCAGATCACTTATCTGCCAGTTACCTTGGCGGATACGTTCTGTTTCTTTAAGAAAACGTGGCTTTTCCCCGCGATCTAACCTTGATTGAATTTCTTCCCTATTTTCTAATAATTGCTTTCGTCTCTCTTCGAAGTGTCGATGTAAAGATTCTAGAAAAGCCAGAGCTTCTTGGTTTACTATTTCTTCAAAACCTGTTTCAAGATTGCCTTCCACCTTGATTCCAGATAACTTTGTTTCCATTTCGAACCCCCCTTTTGTTATATATCTGTTATATAAACAACCAATTGTTATATAACAGTGGTGGCATATTTTATTCAGCTTTCTTAGATAGACACCGATCGCATTCCATCATGTAAGTATAATGATGACCTTTCACTTCAGCACCACATTGCGGACATGGAACAGAAACCGTTTGATTTTTCTTTTTCATAATTAAATTCCTCCTTTTTTATATAACAGCTTCGCTAACCTTTAACTGTTATGATACAGTTTACGGTGTAACGAGTTGTTTTGCAACAGTTTTTTGAAAATTTTATCCAAATAGGCAGATGATGTAATATGTATCCCCCCTCAAAAACCGGGGAATAATGGGATTCATTGGCTATATAAACCTCTATATTTTTCAACAGCCTAAAAAGCCTGCCACGGGTGGCAGGCTTTTTACTAAGCAAAAATTTCGTGTATTTGCTTTACTTCGTCTTTAGATAGTTCTACATCCAGTGTCTTTAAGTTGTTTGTTACTTGGTCTATTTTCTTAGCACCTGGTATCACAGCATCAATCGAGTCCTGATTTAAATACCAGGCTAGCACGAGGTTTGCAACCTCTACATTTTTAGAATGTGCTATTTCTTTCAGGTGATCGACTTTCTGCAAATTCTTCCTATATTGTTCGCCCTGGAACAATGAATTTTTAGCACGAAAATCATCGAATGTTGTATGTTCGTTATATTTCCCTGTTAGCAGACCAGAAGCAAATGGGAAATAAGGCACAAAGGAAATTCCATTCTCGGCTGTGTAAGGAAGCATCTCCTTTTCTGCTTCTCGTTTCAACAGATTGTATTCTCCCTGAATTACGTCAACATATCCGTCTTTATCCGCTTCTTTCAACTGATCGACTGAAAAGTTCGATACTCCTATGGAACGAATTTTACCTTGATCCTTCATTTCTTTCAAAGCCCCCACAGCTTCATCTTTTGGTGTATGATCATCTGGAAAATGTATATAAAATAAATCAATGTAGTCCGTCTGAAGACGATCCAAACTTTCTTCCACAGCCTTTTTTAGAAAAGAAGGCGAGTTGTTGAAAACCACCTCTTCTCCTTTAAATTCATGTGCACCTTTAGTAGCTAGTACGACCTCTTCACGATTTCCCTGCTCTTTGATGACTTGACCAACTAATTCCTCAGAACGCTTAGGGCCATAAATGAAAGCTGTATCTAAGAAGTTCATATTGTTCTCAAGCGCCGTACGCACCACATCTTTTCCAGCTTCTTCATCAAGATTCGGATATATGTTATGACCGCCTACAGCGTTGGTGCCCAATCCTATTGGATTGACAGATAAACCTGATTTCCCAAGGCTCACCAATTTGTCCATTATACTCATCTCCTTTATCCATTCTTCTATTCTTCTACCACGTTATTATAAAAAAGAAACCGCACTCATTGGCTTTAAGCACATCCACTGGAACTATTGAAAAAAAAGAGTGACTTCCAAGCTTTATATCAATTATAGTTAAAACAGATTGAACACTTCACATAGGAGGGATCATATGAAATATCAAGTCACCCCATACTTTACCTTTAATGGTGACGCTGCAGAAGCTTTGGACTATTACACTCAGGTCTTTCAAGGAGAAGTTACTGCCAGACAAACCTTTGGGGATGCTGATTTTGAAACACCTGAAGGTATGGAAAACCGCATCATGCATGCACATTTTCAGAAGGAAAGCTTTTCCTTTATGGTTTCAGATTCTTTTCGTGAAAACTCCGTAACTATAGGAAATAATATTTCCCTGGCTCTTGAACTTGAAAATAAGGATGAGATCCAGACTCTTTATGATCGTCTGAAAGAAAAAGGTACAGTACTTATGGAACTACAAGACACATTTTGGAATGCTACTTTTGCAAAAGTAAAAGATCACTACGGAATCATTTGGGATTTAAACTACTCTCATGAATAACAAAAAAAGAGCGGCTCGAAAGTAGAGCCGTTCTTTTTTAGATCTCTAAATGCTTTGTACAATTAAACAATTCACAAGACCACTGACCTTGTTCTAATGTAACTTCTGTGATGGAAGTGTTTTTCATATGTTCTTTACGTATTTTCACAGGATCAAGTTCGCTTACTAAATGACTGATTAAAGCACCATGACTAACCACTAAAATATTTTTCCCGATATTTTTTTTCACCAGCTCATTAATGACAGACATCCCTCGTTCCTTAATTCTTTCTTTTTTCTCAATTCCCAGGTCTAGCTCCCGCCAGCCGCTTCCCCATTTTTCAATTCTTTCTTCCTCGGTTGTTCCTTCAATTAGACCGCCGTCCACCTCCTGCAGGCGGATATCATAACAGATTTCCAAGCCCAGCCGATTGGAAATAATCTGTGCCGTTTGAGCAGCTCTCTTTAATGGACTTGTGTATAACACTTCCCATACTTCTGTATATAAACGCTCCGCAAGCTTTTCAGCATCACTTATTCCTTCTTGGTTTAAAGGTATGTCCGACTTTCCCTGAGCACGTTTTTCTTTATTCCAAGGTGTACTTCCATGACGGATCAATCCTATTTTAGTCATTTTATCTCACTTCCTCCTTATCATTGCTCTGTAAAATCTCAGGGTTAATAATTAAAGAAAAGCTCCCGTTTGTTGAAGACTCAGTTTCGAGATATCTCGTGAGAGAGTTAGGTCCTGCGGGGAACGACTCGCTTTCCGTGGGCATGTGCTGAGCCTCCTCAAGCTAAAGCTTTCCGGGGTCTCACCGATCATGTTTATCCCACAGGAGTCTCCCCCGTTCCCCTCCGGACCTGGAAAAATCAGACACTCGAAACGGCTTTATCCTTCACCCACTTGAAGAAAAATAACCACATGGGCGTATACACTTTATTCAAGCTGAACTATGCGGGATAGCCTGTTATATAAGCATTTCAGGGAGGTTAAGGAAGAAAAATTCCTCTCTTTCCAAAGGGACCGTTATTCCCAATAAACTTGGGCTTGTGGGGAAATGGCGAGACTCCCATGGGAGAAGGAACTAGGTGAGATCCCGCAGGGAGTGAAACGAGCAAGGAAGCTCACCGTTCCCCCATAGGAAAGTGAGCTATTTCCCCACAAGCCCTTCTCCAAATATCGTAACGGACCCAAATTATCTCGAAACTGAGTCTTCAAGTAACCGGCCCTATTGCTTAATATGTCTTTTAGCAAGTATTAACACCAACTTTTAACAGTGGCAAATATTATAAAAAAGGGCAGCTTACAAAGCCGCCCTTTCAAAAAAATATTATTCTAAGTCTGCGTCTGTTACTGCTCCTTTTGCTGAAGAAGACACTAATTTAGCATATTTCGCTAAGATACCTGTTTTATATTTTAGCGCAGGTTTTTGCCATTCTTCTTTTCTGCGTTTAAATTCTTCCTCAGAAACATCAAAGTTAATTTGCTGCACGTCACTGTCGATGGTAATCGTATCTCCTTCCTTCAGAATACCAATAGGTCCTCCAAGGGCAGCTTCCGGAGCTACGTGTCCAATCACGAAACCATGTGATCCCCCTGAGAAACGTCCATCTGTAAGCAAGGCCACTTTACCTCCAAGTCCTTTTCCAACAATCATAGCTGTAATGGATAGCATTTCAGGCATTCCTGGACCGCCTCTAGGACCAACATTTCGGATGACGAGCACGTCTCCCTCTTTAATTTCGTCATCTACGATAGCCTGTGTAGCTTCTGCTTCACTATCATAAACCCGAGCAGGTCCTTCAAATCGGCTGATCTTTTGACCAGACATTTTCGCGACCGCCCCTTCAGGTGCAAGGTTTCCTTTGAGAACTACAAGCGGCCCGTTTGGTTTAATCGGTTTATCCAACGGAAGAATTACTTTCTGACCTTCTTTTAATGCTGGAGCTTCTGCGAGGTTTTCAGCCACAGTTTTGCCTGTAACTGTGAGACAATCTCCATTCAAGAGTCCGTTTTCATGTAGAAGCTTCATAACGGCTGGAACGCCACCACTTTCATAAAGGTCCTGCATGACATATTTTCCACTTGGTTTCATATCAGCTATATGAGGGACCTCCTGGCGTACTCTTTCAAAATCATCCAGCGTCAAATCGACTCCCGCCGAATGAGCCATCGCAAGCAGGTGTAGGAAAGCATTCGTGGATCCTCCTAAAGCCATTACAACTGTAATCGCATTTTCGAATGCTTCTTTCGTCATAATATCTCTAGGATAAATTCCCTTTTCTAAAAGATCTACCACTAATTCTCCAGCTTGTTTACACTCTTGTTCTTTATAATCATTCACTGCGGGTGTTGAAGAAGAACCAGGGATACTCATTCCAAGAGCCTCTACAGCCGAAGCCATTGTATTGGCAGTGTACATTCCTCCGCATGCACCTGCACCTGGGCACGCATTACACTCTACCTTATGAAGTTCTTCATCATTAATCTGACCTTCATGATACTTACCAACTGCTTCAAAAGAAGATACGATATCAATATCCTCCCCATTCAGCTTACCTGGTTGAATAGTCCCTCCATATACATAGACAGAAGGAATATTCATACGTCCTATGGACATTAAACATCCAGGCGTGGTTTTATCACATCCTCCAATCGCCACAATACCGTCGAGACGTTCAGCATTCGTCACAGTTTCAATTGAATCTGCAATAACTTCACGGCTTGGAAGAGAGTAGAACATTCCTTCATGTCCCATAGCAATTCCATCGGAAACCGTAATCGTGTTAAAAATCATAGGAGCTCCGCCATTATCACGGGCGCCATCTTTGGCTTCGCGAGCCAGCCGATCAATATGTACGTTGCAAGGCGTAACCTCACTCCATGTACTGGCAATTCCAATCATCGGCTTTTTGAAGTCCTCGTCCGTAAAACCTACAGCTCTAAGCATAGAACGGTTAGGGACACGATTAACTCCTTCACTGATGACTTTACTATTAATTCTTAGATCTTTTTTGGATTGATCCATCTCCTGCACCCCTTATCTTTTTGTTTGTCGATTTTTGAAACAACTTATTATGATGATACTAACTAGGATGAGTAAAGGCAATGACTTTTCTGAAAATATAAAACTTTCTTTTAATATAAAGCGCTTTCTTTTTTGGGCAACTCCACATTTGATGAATAATTTGGTAAACCATCAAAATCTGCACACATTCTTCGGAAATTCGTTACAAATTTCATTCTCAAAGTATGATAAAATAAGGAGCATGTGGGAAATACGGAACGTAAATGACTTTGTAAACTTTTTACCCAATTGACATAAACTATGTGTAGATAAGTTTATCCTTTAACCCTTCAATTTATTTAAGGGATTTAAGGCAGAATTATAGAAAAACAACTTTAAATGGGACTGGTGTTCATGGAAACTAAAGAAAAAATCTATAATAAATTATTAAAGCTTGTTAAAAAAGACAACGTGAAGGTTAATGAGAGGTTAAAAGACCACTTATATACGAAACTTGGAGGCAAAGCTGATTTTTTCATTACTCCGACTACTTTTCAAGAAGTTCAGAACGTAGTCAAGCTATCCAACGAAGATAATATTCCTTTCACTCTGCTTGGGAACGGTTCCAACCTGATTATTAAAGATGGAGGGATTCGTGGAATTGTTATTAATTTAAAACACTTAAACGATATATCCTCTGAAGGCAATACCGTGGTCGCCCAGAGCGGTGCAAGGATTATTGACGCCTCCAGGCACGCCTTAAAGCAAAGCCTTTCAGGACTTGAGTTTGCCTGTGGTATACCGGGGACGGTTGGTGGTGCATTGTATATGAATGCAGGAGCCTACGGCGGTGAAATTAAGGATGTCCTGGATTATGCATATGTAGTAGATAAAGAAGGTAACCTTGTGAAAAGACTGGCTTCCGAATTGAAGCTTGATTATCGTACGAGTAACATTCCTGAGAATGGAGACATTGTACTCGAAGCCACTTTCAACTTAAAGCCTGCATCTTATGAGGATATTAAAGCTACTATGGATGATTTAACGTTTAAAAGGGAATCCAAACAGCCCCTTGAATATCCTTCGTGCGGCAGTGTATTCAAGCGTCCGCCTGGATATTTTGCCGGCAAGCTAATTCAGGATAGTAAACTTCAAGGAACGAATATCGGCGGAGCTGAGGTTTCAACGAAACACGCTGGATTTATTGTTAATAAAAATAATGCTTCCACTACGGATTATATTTCTTTAATCGAACACGTCCAACGAACTGTGAAGGATAAATTTGGCGTAGATTTAGAGAGAGAAGTTCGAATCATTGGTGAAGACTCTGACTAACTAAAAGGATTCAGTCTGTGGACTGAATCCTTTTCATTATTATACTCCTTTAAAACTCCAGTTCCTCACGATCCCTGAAAAACTTCCCATTAGGTCCGTCTTCTTCTAATTGAGCAAGCCAAAGAATCCCTTCCACTGCCTGCTCCGGTTCTCGCTTAGCTTTATCTCCCCCTAGCTCTGTTTTAACCCAGCCCGGGCTCACTGAGTTAACTTTTATATTTTTTCTTCTTGCTGCCCCTGCAAATAATCTAGTCCGTCCATTCAGCCCATATTTAGAAGCTTTATAAGCTTCTGGCATGGGCGCATCCATCGCCTTGTTAACACCCATTTCTGCTGCAAGGTTAACAATGCGTCCATAATTATTCTATATCATAACTGGCATAACAATACTTATCATAAAATAAGGTCCAAAATAATTGGTCAGGTGGATACCTTCGAATGTGACGGTATCAATTTCCAATATGGAGCTTTTCTTATCTGGAAAAATCCCCGCATTGTTTATAAGTACGTCAATTTTTCCATCTTGTTCTATAATTTGATCTTTCACTTGACCAATCTTATCCGGCTGACAGACATCGAGGAAGATACAGTGCACGTCCAACCCTTCTGTTCTTCTCCTCCTTCATCACATGGTGTTATCTTTATTACCATAATGAGAGGATTTATGAACGTTGCAATCGGTTTTCGATGTGCCATTGGGCGTAATAAACTACCATAAGCTAAAAAAAGACTAACCTATTTTAAAAGGTCAGTCTTTCTTAATCACTTTAACTTGGCAACAATTTTCCCTGATACATGTCGCCCAGCTAAACGTTCCAGCGCTTCAGGCACGCCCTCCAAGTCCACAATTTCTGAAAGCATGGTCTCCAACTTTCCATGCCTAACCATAGCAAGCATAGAGTCTCCCATTCTGCTCAAATCTTCTTGTGATTGCACGTCTGCCTTATGAATAGCGCCAAGAGCTATTTCATGATAGGAAATTACCTGAGTAAATGGTTTAACTTTAGAAAAATCAGGTGCTCCTGCGATATAAACCAAGTGCCCCATATGAACTAAATAGTCAAGAGAATCAGTTGCGTTCTGGCTGCTTACTGTATCTACGACAGCATCTACACCCCGTCCTTCCGTAATATTCATCACTTTAGCTTTTACATCTTCATTCTTGTAATCAATTACGAAATCTGCACCTAAATGAAGCACATGGTCGTGATTATGGGATGAGGCTGTAGAAATCACTGTTTTTCCAGCCGCTTTAGCAAGCTGGATACCAAAACCTCCAACTCCTCCAGCTCCGGCATGAATTAGAAGTGTATCAATTTGATCAAAAGGAAGTTTACGGTGGAGCGCCTGGAAGGCCGTATACCCAGCGGTGGGCAGAGCTGCCGCATTTTCGAATGATATCCCATCTGGAATACGAGAAATTGTATGGGCAGTTGTTATATTAAACTCAGCAAAAGCCCCATCTCTAGTTAAATCTCCGTGATACACGACAGGATCTCCAATCGCCCAGTCCGTTACACCTTCTCCAAGTTCTCTAATGATCCCTGCAGAGTCCAAGCCCAGGATATGAGGATAAGACCAATCTGGATGTCCATTACTGGCTGTTTTATAATCAACGGGATTTAAACCGGCAGCGTACACTTCAATTAACACCTCCCCTCGGCCTGGTTTGGGTGGCTCCACATTTTCAACCTTCATATCTTTCCAGTGGCTGTCTCCACGAAGCAGTAAAGCTTTCATTATAAGTCACTCCCTATTTTAAAAATGTTGTACTCTGCTTACTTTATGGTAATCCCCAGTCATTGAAAAAAGATTTGCTCATAGTAGATAATAAACCCCTTTGGATAATCATTCATGAGTAAAGGTTCAAGTCGTCACTCTGGAATAGAGCACTCAGTCAAAGGAAGCAAACTTGTCCTCTTCTAATGCAGGCAGCGAATATACCAGTTGAACTAATCCAACTTACTCGCTGACACTCCTTAAAGGGAGAGATTCCTAAGAACACAATTCTAACGGTACGTTCGGATGATTAGGCTAACCCCGTCGCACCGACGGTTGAAAGAATTCTTAGGACTTCCTTCAGTACATTCAAGTTTACGTTTGTACCCCTGTGGCGACGAGAATAACAATTTAGACAATCCCATTTTCCGAGAGAAAGGGGTAGACATTTAACTGCCCCTTTCCGATGGTCTTCGATACATCGCTGAAAGAGGGAATTGAATGCGGAATAACGATAAAAAACGACCCTGTAGAAAGGGCCGTTTGACTATCTCTTATGACATCCATTTAGGAGGAGTATTTTTCTCCCAGTAAATTTCTCCAATAAAGTGGTGTTTGGTAAAGTTGTCCTCGCTTAAGTGATAATGAAAATTGAACCAGTATCCTTCACCAGGCCGTTTATCACGACGGACGTGGAAGCGGGCCTCTTCTTCATCGGTTCGATGATTATATAAGTTAAAAATTTTCTCTCCATATCCCGGAGTAAGCTGCTCTGTTATTTCATAATAGGGAACTTGGTCATCAGCTTTTGAAAGAAGCATCTCCACGACTTCTTCGATTTTAGGAAGAATTTCTTCCGTCATTTCAGCATCTATTTTATCAAGTATTTTAGGTCCCATTTTTGTAATCGTTTGTTCTTTTGCCTGGGCCATAATAATATCAATCGGATCTTCATCCTGCTTTTCTGATTCCTTAGAAATTGCTTCAGTAAGAGCTGTCGCCTCAATAGATAGAGGTAACTCTTTTTCTTCACTAGAATCTTCAGAAGTCATTTCTTTTTCTGCTGACTCAGCAGCAAGTTCTGTAGGAGGTATATATAAACCTAACGTAAGTACGGATATTAATATAACAAATATTTTTCTGCCCCATAATTTCATAAAAAATTAACTCCTTTATTTAGGCTCCTCTTAGATTTTATCATTTCAAACAGGAAAGTCTATATGAAAACGCAAACAATTTCGAATATTTAATGACGATCAGGATAAGTGTTCAGCTATTTAGCTTTTATGTACATGGTTTATTTATCAAGGGGCATCCTTAAAGGTGAAACCTACTTTATTTTTTAACTGGAGGAAAAGTCATGCAATCTCAAAACCAAACTCAATCAAATCAGGCTATGCAGCCTAATATGGCCCCGAATCAGAATCAAAATCATGGCGGTCATGAATTGTTCGACGCTCACGAGGTGATAGCTGGGGTGATCAGCATGCTGGATCAATATCAGATGTATGATCAGCACATTCAAGATCAGGAATTAAAAGACATATTACACCGTCAATCCACTTTCGTTACCCAGATGTACAATAGTGTTGTACAAAGCTTTCAAACTGGACAGGATCCAAAGATGCCGACCCAGCAATATAAGATGCAACAGAACAACAATGCCGTGTATGGTCTTAAACCTGGGCAGCCTAAAAAGCCTAACCAGTCCGTTAATGAGCTTTCTGATCAGGGCTTATCTGCTTATATGCTGGGCCAGACTAAATCGTTAGCTTCTCTACTAACCATGACAGCACTGGAAATGACAAATCCTGTTCTTCGTCGTGTCATTTCTGACAGTGTCCCTAATTTTATTGAAATGAGTTATGAAATATTCCTTTATCAAAATAAAAATGGATACTATCAAGTCCCTCAATTAAACCAGCAGGATATGAACCAAATGCTTCAAAGCTATCAGCCGGCTCCACCACAAACTCATTAATAATAGCAAGAAAGCTGGAGGCTGATTTCTCACACTCCAGCTTTTTTCATCTTCTCTAGACAAACACACTTCCTCCGCTCCTTAAATATGCTACTTGTAACCTACTGTAAGGAGGGCCTGCAAGTGAAATTATTAACGAAAACCTGGATAGAGGAACATGTGCCTCTTTTAGACTCGTGGAAACAAAGTGCCTTTAAAGATTTTTCTACCATGATGAATGATAAAGAACACCTCTACCCTTGTGTCCCAGGTAAACAGGGGTTTAACTCTGACTCCCTGCGCTTTGGTTTTGCAGATAGTCCTGACTCACCTCATGCACACAAGCAAGCAGCTGAGTATTTAAGACAATACAGTGAAGTTTCAAGAGGCACTGGAAGATACGCATCCCTTGTTCTATTCTTCAACACACAAAAACGACAAGGGGATATAGAGTGCTATCAGGAGCTCTTTTGGAAGGTCTTAAATAATATTCATGCTTATGACGAAAAGTCATGGCCTGAACACATCCCTTTAGATCCTGCTCAAAGCGCTTGGGAATTCTGTTTTCACGGAGAACCTTACTTTGTTTTTTGTGCAACTCCAGCACATCTAAATAGAAAAAGTCGTTTTTTTCCTTATTTACTTCTTGCTTTTCAGCCCCGCTTTGTATTTGATGAGATCAATAGTAAGACCTCTCAAGGTCGAAAGTTAAAAAATATTATTCGCACGCGCCTGAAAAATTACGATAATGCTCCCATCCACCCAGATTTAAAATGGTACGGAGAGGACGATAATCTCGAATGGAAGCAATATTTTTTAAAAGACGATAATTCTTCTCTTTCGAAATGCCCTTTCAGTGGAATTAAGCCATCTCCTCCCACCAGGGAATGATAATTCAAAGGAGGGAAATAGTATAAAGAGATATATAAAGGAGTCACCGACCATGAAGCTGCCTATACACTGTTGGAATGAATATGATGAATTAAAGACGGTAGTGGTCTGTTCGCCGTCTGTATTAGAGATCGCTGATCAACAAACGGCTGAAAACGTTCAATGGCTGGAACCTTTTGATCCAGCAAAAATAGTTCACCAATTCGAAACGCTGGTTGAATCAATGAAACAAGAAGGCGTCCAGGTTATCGATTATTCAGAATACTTATCACCGGAGGACCGATACTTTAATCAACAGCTAATCAGCCGAATCTTTGTCCGGGATTTAGCTTGTGCATTTGGTCGTACCCTTCTTCCCGGTAAAGCCGGCACATCAATGAGAAAACCTGAATACGTCCATAGCCATAGTGTATTTCAAAAGTGGTGGGATGAACGTACATTTCCGCTGCAAGCAAATAATAAGTGGAATTCTTTGGAATATGGAGATGTCATTGTATTAAGCGAAGATGCTGTTTTAATTAACGCCGGTCTCCGGACCAGTATGGAATCTATGGATGATATACAAAGTCAAATCAGAAGAGCAGGTTTTTCAGAAATCGGCGTCATCGACTTGCCGCGCAGGTCCGATACACTCCATTTAGATATGAATTGTAATGTAGCAGGTGAACGACTGCTTCTAACTAAGAATTATCTGCGCTATTTTCCCATTGAAGTTCTGGACGGCCAAAGCCGTTACTGTATGTTTCATGAATTCATTGAACGTCATGGATTTACAGTAATCTGGACAGATAAAGTTAAAAATACTGTTCCTGACATTAATTTTCTTACCCTTAACCCGGAGACTATACTTGTAAGCAAACAACTGAACAAAAAGATTATTCATCAATTTCCTGATCTGCGTAGAAAGAATCTAATTGAAATAGAGATTTCCGAATTAGAAAAAGGAGGAGGAGGAATCCGCTGCATGACTCTTCCGTTGGAGAGAAGGTAAATGGACAAGCTCGAGAAATTTCTCAATTAAACTTTCAAGCCAGGCAGGGATTACTTCCCTGCCTGGCTTGAGTGCCTCTAGTTAAATTCTTTATTTAGTGAAACAAAGATCTCTTCCACACTTTTCCCTATACTGGATTCCACTGCAGCAAGATAAGCTCCTTCCAATATCGGGGCAGAAGCAAGGTGAACGTTCTCAAACCCAAGTGTCTCAATCGCCATCTCAGCATTCATTTGAGCACTTCCAATATCATAAAAAACAATTATTCCTTTTTCATTGTGTATGTTTTGAATAGCCGTTTGTATCCGCTCGAAGTTGGTACCAATTTCTCCACCTTCCAGACCCCCGGCTGCTTCCACAGGGATCTCCCCCACTACCTGCTGTAAAAATTCACAAATTCCCTCAGCAGCTTTTTCACTGTGGGAAACCAGTACAATTCCAACATGTTCCATGGCTTTATTCGTCTCCTTTTATACAGTCTGCAAGAGCTTCAAATACATAGTATGAGGACATGGCTCCTGGATCTATATGACCCTTTGACCGTTCTTTTAAATAAGCGGCCCGTCCTTTTGTTGCTACAAGATCTTTAGTTGATTCCATGGTGGATTGTGCGGTATCAAGGATAAGCTGACGATCAAAATCCTGGACTTCACTCATTTTGCCTGCCAAAGGTTCCCACACATCGAGCATAGTTTTTTCTCCGGCTTCTGCTTTTCCACGCTGTTTAATTCCAGCTACGGCCTCCTTCAGCGCTGAAGAGAATGTTTGAAAATCAACGTTTTCTACACCTTTTACTGCAGTCGACATTTTTAAGAATACGGTGCCATATAAGGGACCGGAAGCTCCGCCGACTTTAGACATCAGTGTGGTGGCGACGTCTTTCCAGACTCCGGATACATTTGAATACTCTTCTCCAGATATTTTATTTACTGCTTCTTGAAAGCCACGGGACATGTTAATCCCATGGTCTCCATCACCAATAGCCTGATCCAGTGAGGTTAGTTCATCTTTATTGTCCTGAATTTTTTCGTTAATTTTGTGAATCCAGTCTAGAGCATGGCTGACTTCCAACTTCATGTGAATACCTCCCTTTTACACTTTAAATGCTGGTGCCTTAGACGGTTCATTTAGCAGTTCTTTTAATTCTTGGTCTACTTTTAATAAGGTGACCGAACAGCCTGCCATCTCAAGCGAGGTCATGTAATTCCCCACGTATGTCTTATAAACGTTTATTCCTTTATCATGCAGATGATCTTGTACTTTTCGATTAACGATATAAAGTTCCATTTCGGGAGAGGCTCCCAGTCCATTGATCATAACCGCTACCTCATCTGAACCGGTAAAACCTAAATCCTCAAGTACTAAGTCCGTCAATTCTACAGCAATATCATTTGCTGAGCTAACCGCTTTTCTTTCAGTACCTGGCTCGCCATGAATACCTACTCCAATTTCCAATTCATCTTCATTAAGCTCAAAATTTGGCTTACCCGAGGCCGGCATTACAGGCGGCTTAAGAGCCACACCCATAGAACGCACATTAGCTACTGCCTTGTCAGCCGTGGCTTTTATTTCTTCCAGTGAAGCCCCTGCCTCAGCTTTAGCCCCTACTAATTTATGGACAAATACGGTCCCGGCAATTCCGCGGCGCCCTGAGGTAAATGAGCTGTCTTCTACCGCCACATCATCATTAACAACGACTTTCTCCACTTTGATGCCTTCTGCTTCCGCAAGCTCTGCCGCCATTTCAAAATTCATAACATCACCGGTATAGTTCTTAATGACAAGAAAAACTCCGGCACCACCGTCGACTGCTTTTATCCCTTCCAATACCTGATCCGGGGTCGGTGATGTAAACACTTCTCCCGCTACAGCTGCATCCAGCATTCCCTGACCAATGTAACCCGCATGAGCCGGTTCATGACCGCTTCCTCCACCGCTTACAATACCTACTTTATTTTTTACGGGTGCATCTTTTCTAACTAACACTGTCGTATCCTGTACTCGTCTTACATCATTCGGATAGGCAGCTACAATTCCATCCAGCATTTCTGTTACGACCTGATTCGAGTCATTGATTATTTTTTTCATCATGCTCTTCCTCCCTGGATTGAACTATCGTATAAATCACATAATGGACAGGTCCTTCTCCATAGAAAAACCTGTCCAGATGACTACTTGTACTCTCTTGTTGCGGCTACTGCTTTCTTCCAACCGTTATAAAGCTCGTCTTGTTTATCTTGTTCCATGTCTCCAGTAAATGTGCGTTCATTTTTCCATTGCTTTTGAATACCTTCTTTATTTTCCCAATACCCCACGGCTAGACCTGCGAGATAAGCCGCTCCCAGGGCTGTCGTCTCCTGGACCTCAGGGCGCTCCACAGGAACTCCAAGAATGTCACTTTGAAACTGCATTAAGAAATCATTTTTCACAGCTCCACCGTCAACTCGAAGAGTTTTCAAGTTAATTCCCGAATCCGCAATCATCGCATCCAGTACATCCTTTGTCTGATAAGCAAGTGACTCTAAAGTCGCACGAACAAAGTGAGCCTTGGACGTTCCACGTGTTAATCCAAAGACCGCCCCACGTGCATCACTATCCCAGTAAGGTGTACCAAGTCCTACGAAAGCAGGTACAAGATAAACCCCGTCAGTAGAATCGACAGACACTGCCAGATCTTCTGTTTGAGGAGCACTTTCAATCAATTTTAACCCGTCCCGCAGCCATTGAATCGCTGAACCAGCTACAAAAATACTACCTTCAAGAGCGTATTCCACTTTGCCATCGATTCCCCAGGCCAACGTCGTGAGAAGTCCATGCTCTGACTTCACTCCTTCTTCGCCTGTGTTCATAAGCATAAAGCATCCTGTCCCGTACGTATTCTTTGCCATTCCTTTTTCAAAGCAAGCTTGTCCAAAGAGAGCGGCTTGCTGGTCGCCTGCAATTCCTGCAATCGGAACTTGATGACCAAAGAAATGATAATCGACTGTTTTTGCATAAACTTCTGAGGAAGGTTTCACTTCCGGCAGCAT
Organism: Halobacillus sp. B29; assembly: GCF_052246755.1. Lineage (NCBI taxonomy): Bacteria > Bacillati > Bacillota > Bacilli > Caryophanales > Bacillaceae > Halobacillus > Halobacillus sp. B29. The sequence continues at coordinate 172,053 of NZ_JBQQCM010000006.1, read as the reverse complement.
GCTCTTTGGAACGCCTAAAATATCCAGAAGCTCTTCGTCCCACTTCAAGTCATATATATTAAACATGAGCGTACGGGAAGCATTAGAGTAATCTGTTATATGCGTTTGTCCACCCGATAATTTGTAGACAAGCCACGTATCGATTGTGCCGAACATTAAATCCCCATTCTCAGCTTTTTCACGTGCGCCATCCACATGATCCAGAATCCATTTCACTTTGGTGCCTGAGAAATAAGGATCTAATAAAAGGCCGGTCTTATCTCTGAAGAGATCATTATGACCCTGAGCCCTTAACTCTTTACAAATATCCTCTGTTTGTCTAGACTGCCATACAATCGCTTTATAAACTGGTTTGCCCGTGTGTTTATCCCAGACCACTGCCGTTTCACGCTGGTTGGTTATACCTATTCCCGCAATTTGGTCGGGCTCAACATCAGACTTTCTTAATACATCCGCCATACAGGCCAGAACGGAAGTCCATATTTCATTAGCATCATGTTCCACCCAGCCTGGCTTTGGAAAAAACTGCTCAAATTCCTTTTGCGCGGTTTCGACAATTGTTCCTGCTTCATTGAATAATATAGCCCGGGAACTTGTCGTTCCCTGGTCAATTGATAAGATATACTTGTTTGTCATCCTAATCTCTCCTTCAACTTTAGCTTATTTTTTCTTCTACTTGCTCGGCTACTGTATGCTCTTTTTTCAATTCAGAGAACGCAGCCCCTACTAATATAATGGCTACGAATACACTGAGTCCCCAGAACAGACCTGTAAATTCTTCTAAGAACATGGCGCGATAAAATACTGCTCCGTAAATTCCACCTAAAATAGGACCAACTACAGGAATCCAAGCGTAACCCCAATCGGAGCTTCCTTTTTTGGGGATGGGCAGAAGAGCATGAGCAATTCTCGGACCAAGATCTCGAGCAGGATTAATAGCATATCCTGTCGCACCTCCCAGGGACATTCCTATTGCTACAATTAGTAATCCTACAATTAATGGATTTAGTCCTTCTGTGAATTCGTTCGCACCGATAAACATAAGCCCCATCAACAGAACGAAGGTACCAATCATCTCACTTACTAAATTGGAAAATGGACTGCGCACAGCAGGATCAGTTGAGAAAACAGCAAGCTTTGCTCCCTGATCTTCCGTGTCTCTCCAGTGAGGAAGGTAGTTCAAAAATACAATAACTGCACCAATAAAAGCACCGATCATTTGAGCTGTAATATATACCGGCACTTTACTCCATGGGAATTCTCCTACAGCAGCAAACCCTAGAGTTACTGCCGGGTTAATGTGGGCTCCTGTAAAACTGCCGACAGCGTAAACTCCCATCGCTACAGCAAGTCCCCACCCAATCGTTATAACGACCCAGCCTGCCCCTTCAGCCTTAGAATTTTTCAGTACCACACCACCGACCACACCTCCACCAAAAATAATCAGAATCATGGTGCCAATTAGTTCCGCCAGGAATTCCGACATGTTACTCCACTCTCCTTCTTTAATTCAAGATGACAAGGTAACGGGTGTTCTGAAAAAAAAGACTCACACTGAAAGGCGTACGTATCCCAAAGGATGTACTAGCTCAGTGTGAGTCTCCATGTCTCCGTCACAACGTTAACTTGTTAGTTATAAAGTTACTTGAATGTGAAAGCGTTGTCAATATTTTTCTTAATTTTCACTTTATTAATACTATTTGTCGTATAACATTGAAAGCTTTTATTTCCCGAAAAATAGTATTCAAGTAAATCTTATGCAATGGATAGTAAAGGATGGAAAGCCTAAATTATTATATTTAAAAAAGGCTAAAGTCTATCCAATAGACTTTAGCCTTTTTTAAAATTTAATATAAGAACAAAAAAACCACCAATTATGTATTGGTGGAGACGGTGGGAGTCGAACCCACGTCCGGAGATATCGGCACTCGGGCTTCTACAAGCGTAGTTGATATATTATGATTCGCTTCCTCTTCAGCCTATCAACAGGCTTCCGAGGAGCTAGCCTGATTAGTCTCTTCGTTTTTCCTCAGGCGGAGGAAAAACGCGTAGCCCGTTTCAGTTTGAGACCCTTCATCTGCCACACGGGCAATGCCAGGAAGGATCAGCTATAGACTGCTTATGCAGCTACAGCTAGGTTATCGTTAGATTCGCCAGTTATATTTAGGCAAATGACGTTTAACGAGACGTCACCTCGACTCGCAACCCGAGCTCGACCTATCCCCGTCGAATCCGTAACGTCCCCGTTAGGATTAAAGGATAGAGCATCAAGCTCTAAAATGATCATCGCGTTTAACGACAATTATTATTATAGCATAATTATAGCATTTTTCAAGGGAAGTGTCTATTTCAGACTATCTTTAATCGCACGATCAATTTCACGTTTTTGCTGCTTACGCTTCAGATCCTCACGTTTGTCATATTTTTTCTTACCTCTACCTAACCCAATCAATACTTTCGCTACTCCATTTTTAATATACATTTTCAAAGGAACGAGTGAATAACCTTTCTGCTGGGTTTGACCAATTAATTGATTAATCTGTTTTCGATGCAACAGTAACTTTCTCATACGTGTGGGATCGTGATTGTAGATATTTCCCTGCTCATAAGGTGATATATGCAGATTATGCAAGAATACTTCGCCATTGTTAATACGGGCAAAGCTGTCTTTTAAATTCACACGTCCATTACGTATAGACTTGATTTCCGTTCCTTGCAGAACGATCCCAGCCTCGAAAGTTTCTTCAATCGAAAAATCATGACGTGCCTTCTTATTTTGTGCAATTGTCTTACCATTTCCTCGTGGCATAGCGTTTTCCTCCTCTTGTGCGCAGCATCTATTGTACCAAATAACCCCGGTGTTTCCAATTCAAACACGGCTCTGGACGGAAGCATAATTAATGGACTTTTTAGTATATTAATGAGAATATAATTCTGGAAAATGATCAACAAAGGAGTTTCCTGAATGGAACAAGTTATGAATGTCCAGCCTTTAACGCATAAAGACCGTCCGGCACTTGAAGCCATGGATACGGGAATTGAAGATGATTATGTCATACGAATCTTTGAAAGGCTAATAGAATCTGATAGCCATGAGATTTTCGGTCTTTTTAAAGAGGGAAAAATCTTAGCAGTAGGCGGCTATAGCCTATTTGGCAACGGTAAATTTGCCATGTTGGGCCGTTTACGAAGCGACCGGCGGATGCTGATGAAGGGAAATGCTACCGAACTCCTACAGCCAATTGTAGACAAGCTTTTCCGAGATCCTCAAGTAGCCTGGGTAGGAGCAAATACTCACCTGCGTAACCTTGCCGCCAGAAGAGTCCTACAGAAATTATCGCTTGAAGAAGGTCCTGTGCTCCATTTCTTGACCCTGAAATCCCCGGAGCAATTAACCGACTATAAGCCGGGCCCTGTCTGGGAGGAGGTTACCAGCCTTCAACAAAAAAAGGAGCTGCTCCATTCAATAGAGATAAACGATCCCGATGTTTTCCCTTTTGAATGCTACTATCCGCTCCCTTATGATAAAGCCTTGTTTACTGATCAACATCTTGAAGATTCTTCTTTTTACCAAAAATCTGATGCCTCTCGATTTGTAATCGTAAAAAATGATACAAAAAAATTTGATTATTCTCATGTGAAATATTTCTGGGACGATCACTATAACCAGTCCGGTTTCTTTGAAACGATTCTTCATCACTGGAAGCAGCATCCTAATAACGCAGGCTGCTGGATTGATTTCTCAGCAGAAGGGTTTAAAAAAATTCCGGATTTGTCTCCTTACGACGTTCAGAAACCATGGATGTTATACGGCAAATGGAAATAGAATACCATTACGCCTGAAAAAACGCGCGAAGCAACTCGCGCGTTTTTATTTTACTTCTTTTTTTTGCTGCCTTTTTTCGGTACACCTTTATTTCTATAAAAAGGTTTATTACCCTTTTGCTTGTTCTTTTTCTTTTCATTTTTCTTATCCGGCCCTTTAGAATTAATCTGTTTTGGCTGGGCAGGACGTTTACGTTCTTTTCTCGGCTTCATTCCATCAATTTCAAAGTCAACGACACGCTCGTCAAGATTCACATTGGTTACTCGAATGGTTACTTCATCCCCAATTCGAAACACGTTGCCCGTACGTTCACCAATCATAGCAAATTGTTTCTCATGGAAATGGTAGTAGTCATCCGTTAGTGTACTCACGTGAACGAGACCCTCAACTGTATTAGGTAGTTCAACAAACATGCCAAAGCTTGTTACAGAGCTGATTACACCTTCATATTCTTCCCCAACCTTATCCTGCATGAATTCTGCTTTCTTCAAATCGTCCGTTTCACGCTCAGCATCTACAGCTGCTCGTTCCATTTCGGAAGAGTGTCTAGCTATTTCAGGCATCTGGTCCTTCCAGTGTTTACGGGTTTTATAATCCAGCTTATCTTCCACCAGATACGTGCGAATCAGACGGTGGACAATTAAGTCAGGATAACGGCGTATCGGCGAAGTGAAATGAGTGTAGTAATCCGTAGCTAAACCAAAATGGCCCAGGCTTTGAGGGTCATATTTAGCCTGCTGCATGGACCGCAGCATCAATTTTGAAATAATCATGTCCTCCTGTGTACCTTTAACTTCTTCAAGAACTTTTTGAAGGGCCTGAGGATGAACATTATCTGCTGTTCCTTTTACTGCATACCCAAGATTAGCTACAAATTCAAAGAAGTTTTGAAGCTTGCTTTCATCTGGGTCCTGGTGAATTCTATGAATGAACGGAACATCCATCCAGTGGAAGTGCTCTGCAATGGTTTCGTTAGCGGCAAGCATGAATTCTTCTATTAAGCGCTCCGCAACTGACCGTTCCCGAAGTTTAACATCAACAGCTTTTCCTTCTTCATCTACAATGACCCCTGCTTCTTTAAAGTCGAAGTCAATGGCACCACGATCCATACGTTTGCCACGAAGAGTTTTGGCCAAAGCAGCCATATTACGGAACATCGGCACTAGGTTTTCATATTTCTTAATCAGCTCTTCATCTTCGTCCTCAAGAATTTTATTCACGTCTCTGTAAGTCATTCGTTCATTGGTTTTAATTACACTTTGAAAGATTTCGTGTTCTACTACGTCACCACTCTTATTAATTTCCATTTCACAGGAAAGGGTAAGCCGGTCTACCTGCGGATTTAAAGAACAAATTCCGTTAGAAAGACGGTGCGGAATCATAGGGATCACACGGTCTACTAAATAAACACTTGTAGCACGCTCCCGAGCTTCTTTATCAATAGGAGAACCTTCTCCCACATAATACGTGACGTCCGCAATGTGAACACCGAGTTTAAAGTTCCCATTATCAAGCTTCTTAACTGTCACAGCATCGTCCAGATCTTTAGCGTCCGCACCATCAATCGTTACGATTGTTTCGTCCCGAAGGTCGCGTCTGTTCTTAATTTCCTCTTCACTTATCTGATCTGGTGTTTCTCCAGCCTGCTTAAGAACTTCATCTGGAAAATCCACTTTAATTCCGTGTTTATGAATAATGGAGATGATATCAATCCCCGGGTCATTCTTATGGCCGAGTATTTCTACGATTTCCCCTTCTGCACTCATGCGTTCTTCCGGAAATTTCGTTATGTTTACAATCACTTTATGGCCATCAGCGGCTCCATTTGTCTGCCCTTTAGGAATAAAGATATCATTAGGGATCCTTTTATCATCGGCTATAACAAAACCGAAATTCCTGCTTGATTCGTACGTTCCGACTATTCGTGTAGTTGCTCGTTCTAATATACGAATCACAGTGCCTTCTGGACGATTTCCTTGCTCATCTCTTTTTTCAATTCGAACCATTACTTTGTCATTGTTCATGGCTGAATGAAGATCAGAATGATGAAGGTAGACATCATCTTTGTCTTCTTCATCTGGTATGAGAAAAGCAAAACCTTTTGCATGCATCTGGATTCGGCCTCGAATAAGGTTCATTTTCTCAGGAAGACCGAACCTGTTCTTTCTGGTTCTTACAAGTTCTCCTTCTTCCTCCAGCTCATTCAACGCTTTCATGAGGTCTTTGAATTCATTGGTTTCTTCAAGTTCCATCGTTTCTTCTAATTCTTGTACAGATAATGGTTTAGATGCCGTTTCTTTAAAAAATGTTAATATTTGTTGTTTTAAGTCTGTGCTCAATTTGTATAACCTCCTCTAAATGTAAAGTCCAAAGATTCTGGCGATTAGGACCAGTCCAATGATTCAAGAAATTCAAGAATATCCTCATGGAGCTGTTCCTTTTCTTTCCCCATTGTAATGACATGGCCAGAGTCCTTGTACCATTTTATATCTTTTTGGTTGGATTCCACTTGTTCATAAATATAGTTTGCGCTATCTTTGTTAATCATTTCATCTTTTTCTGCTTGTACTACAAAGGTGGGTGTGTAAATCTGATCCACTTCATCATGAACTTCGTTAATAAATCCGCCTAATTGCTTAAACATTTCTTCTGATTCTTTTAATAATTCGTCTACTTCTTTATTAATCGTTTCCTGATCTTTACCCTCAAGCTGCTTATACTGCCGGGCTTTCGCTTCAAATCCCTGTGTCAACTGCTTTTCGTTGTCAAAAAACATAGGCGAGCACATGGTAACTAAACCTTTTATCGGCTCAGAATAGGCTAGCTTCAACCCCAGCACTCCTCCGAGAGAAAGACCAGCCACAGCTATTTTTTGATAACCAAGTTCTCGCAAATGGTCCAAAGAAGCTTTTACATCCGTCCACCACTCTTCAGGTCTTGCATCAATTAAAGCTTCCAATTCTTTTCCATGACCTCGGTATATCGGACCGTGACTCGTGTAGCCATGCTTTTGTAAAAATCTTCCGAGCATACGGACATCAGCGGAATGTCCAGTAAAACCATGTAGTAATAATACCGCGCGCTCTCCTTCTTCAAACGTAAAAGGTTGTGGCTGTTTAATTTTCATGTCATTCTCTCCTTACTTCATCTATTTCCTTATTTCCAATTTTCATTCTTATAATGCTGTTTTCAGCTTACCAAAATTACCTCTCAGGTTCTTTTTTTGAGCTTATATGACAAATTATACTCTTCGTGTAAATACTTATCGATCATAATAAAAAAACCGCGCTAAGAGATCAGCGCGGTTCTACTTTCGCATTCTTTAACCTAAAATATAGGCTGACAAGAAAGCCAGGACAAAAAATAAGACACCTGTTACGATTGTAGCTTTATGCAATACAGCATCAATTCCTCTAGCCTTTTGCTTACCGAACAATTGCTCCGCCCCACCAGATATAGCTCCTGATAGTCCGGCACTTTTTCCTGATTGCAACAGCACTAGAACAATTAAAGCTATTGTATCAATAGTCAATAAAGTTATCGCGAGTGTTTCCATGTTGTGCCAACACCTCCTATGAACGTACAAATCACTAGATTAAATGTAGCATAAAACCATTATAGCATCAAGAAAATTTAAACTCTCTACTAGCCTCTTCCTAGAGGTGATCGTCCAAGCTTTGCGGGATATATCATGTAAAGCGAGGAAGGATAAGTTGAAGGTTTATTATAGAAATTGATTGATTTTGATAATTTTTGAACGTTTTTGCTTGATTTATGTAAGGGTTTTCTTTATTATAGGTATTGAGATAAAGGAAGGAGAGGTGCCTATGCTGACTCCAGAACGACATCAGATCATTTTGGAAACCGTCAAAAAATATCATACGGCGAAAATTAAAGATCTGGTGCAATCAACAGGAGCATCGGAATCCACGATTCGCCGTGACTTAGATCAATTAGAGCAGGAAGGTCTACTTCGCAGAGTCCACGGTGGGGCATCTCTAAGAGCTTCAGCGAGCGACGAGCCAAGCATGGGGGAAAAAATCACAAAGTACCATAAAGAAAAAAATGCTATTGCCAGCTATGCGGCTTCACTCGTCAGAGACGGTGATTGCATTTTTCTCGATGCAGGCTCCACAACCTACGAAATGATTTCTTATTTATATGGTAAGGACATTACAGTAGTCACAAATGGGCTCGATCAACTCGATAAACTCACTGAGTATCAAATCAAAACTTATGTAGTTGGCGGTTATGTAAAGCATCGGACAAGAGCCGTGATTGGCACAGTGGCCATGCAGAACCTTCAACAATACCGATTTGACCAGTGCTTTATGGGGACTAACGGTATTTCCTTAAGGGAAGGTTTTTCTACACCAGACCCTGAAGAAGCTGCTATTAAAAGCACAGCTTTATCTTTATCTCAGGAACGCTATGTTTTAGCTGACCATTCTAAGTTTGAAGAAATATCCTTTGGAAAATTTGCCAATCTCGATGAGGCTTACATTTTGACAAATTATGAAGGACTGTACTTAAACAATTACAAAGAAAAAACTAATATAAAGGTTGTGACCGCATGATTTATACGTGCACACTGAATCCGTCCATTGATTATGTAATGAATGTGGACGAATTCAAGCCTGGAGAGCTGAACCGTGCAACCCAGACGTTTTACTATCCTGGTGGAAAAGGTATTAACGTTTCCCGGGTAATGGCAAGACTAGGAGTTAATACGATTGCCCTGGGCTTTACAGGCGGGTTTACAGGTGAATTTGTTAAAGACTTTTTGAGTAAAGAGGAAATTAATCATCAATTTATCGATACCGAGCAAAATACAAGGGTGAATGTAAAGTTAAAAAGTCAGCAAGAATCCGAGATCAATGGTCCTGGTCCCGTATTATCATCTAAACATCAGGAAGAACTTCTCGAGCAGGTACGAACTTTGACTAGCGAGGACACACTGATCCTTGCTGGGAGCGTGCCTTCTTCTTTACCAGAAGATTTTTATATAACCATTGCCGATATGTGCAGTAAGAATCGTACTAAATTAGCTGTCGATACTTCTGGAAAAGCATTAAAGCAGCTGGTCGGCCGCCCTATCTATTTGCTTAAACCGAACCACCATGAATTGGGTGAATTATTTAACGTAAGCATTGATTCTATGGAAAAGGCTGCGCATTATGGTAAAAAGCTTGCAGACCAAGGTGTTCAACACGTGATTGTCTCCATGGGTGGAGATGGTGCTGTATATATAGGTCCTGACCAGCAGCTCTACTCCAACGTTCCTAAAGGCCAGCTGAAAAATTCAGTCGGCGCGGGTGACTCTGTAGTTTCCGGGTTTCTTGCATCCATGGCACAAGGAAAATCGACAGAAGAGGCTTTCCGTGTTGGTGTTGCTTCCGGTAGTGCTACTGCCTTTCAAGATGATTTATGCACCGCTGAAGATGTAGAGGAGCTTTTGGAAGAAGTTAAGATTTCTTCATTAAATATAGGAGGGAAACCTAATGAAAATCACAGAATTATTGACTAAAGAAACAATTCTGTTAAACATGACCGCTTCTTCTAAACCGGAAGCGATCGATGAACTCATTGGAAAGCTGGATAAAGCCGGTAAGTTAAATGACCGTGATGAGTTTAAGCAGGCTATTCAGGCTCGTGAAGATCAAAGTACCACGGGTATCGGAGAAGGCATCGCCATCCCCCATGCAAAAACTGGCTCTGTAAAAGACCCAGCTATCGCATTTGGACGATCTCAAGAAGGATTGGATTACGAATCCCTTGACGGGCAGCCCACCAATTTATTCTTTATGATTGCTGCTTCTGAAGGGGCCAATAATGCTCACCTGGAAACATTATCACGTCTATCTTCATTTTTAATGGATACTAATTTTCGATCTAAGTTGGAGCAAGCGAAAACGGAAGACGAAGTGATAGAAGCCATTAACGCAAAAGAAGCTGAAGAAGATGGCGACGAGGAAGCTGAAGAAAGTACTTCCGCTGGAAAAATTTTAGCGGTTACCGCATGCCCAACAGGAATTGCACACACCTATATGGCAGCTGATAAATTGAAAGCAACTGCAAAGGAAATGGGCGTAAATATTAAAGTGCAGACTAATGGTTCCGGTGGCGTTAAAAACCGTCTTACCAAAGAAGATATCGCCGAAGCTGATGCAATCATCGTAGCTGCTGATACAAAAGTTGAAATGGAACACTTCCATGGAAAACCTGTTATTGAAGTACCAGTAGCTAAAGCCATTCACGAACCAAAAGAATTAATTAATAAAGCGGTTAACAAAGATGCTCCTATTTATCAGGGCGGTGGAAAAAACCAATCCGAGGATTCAGAGGAGAAAGGACAGCGCTCTGGAATTTATAAACACTTAATGAATGGTGTTTCCAACATGCTCCCGTTTGTTGTCGGAGGTGGTATTTTAATTGCCATTTCCTTCTTCTGGGGAATTGAATCCGAAAACGAATTTGCTCAAATGCTGAGTACTATTGGCGGCGGAAATGCCTTCTTCCTGCTTGTACCGGTACTCGCTGGTTTCATTGCTTCTAGTATTGCAGATCGTCCAGGTTTTGCTCCTGGTATGGTCGGTGGTTTAATTGCGATTACGCAAACTTCCGCTGAAGGTGCAGGAAATGGGTCTGGTTTCTTAGGCGGCTTAATCGCCGGTTTCTTAGCAGGTTATTTAACTTTACTTATTAAGAAGCTTCTCGAAGGACTACCTGCTGTTTTAGATGGTTTGAAAACCGTACTCTTTTATCCGGTACTAGCTATTTTTGCAACAGGGATGATCATGCTACTGATCAACCCGGCTCTAACAAGTGTTTATACTTGGTTGTTTGATCTTCTTGATAGTATGAGCGGAACCAACTTAGCTCTGCTCGGAATTATTGTAGGAGGTATGATGGCTGTCGATATGGGCGGTCCAGTCAACAAAGCAGCTTATACGTTCGGGATCGCTGCACTTGAAGCAAATAATTTTACTTTCATTGCTGCAGCTATGGCCGGTGGAATGGTTCCGCCACTAGCAATGGGACTTGCTACTACTTTCTTTAAAAATAAATTTACAAAACAGGAACGCGAAACTGGAAAAGCAGCTTACCCGCTGGGAGCGTTCTTTATCACAGAAGGAGCTATTCCATTCGCAGCGGCAGACCCTGCACGTGTGATTCCGTCTATGGTTGCCGGAAGTGCTTTAGCTGGTATGCTGACGATGTTGTTTGGTATTGGTCTTCGCGCTCCTCATGGCGGCGTAATTGTAGCTCCTCTTGTAGAAGGCGGAATTACTCAAATCCTTCTTTATCTGGTTGCTATTGCAGCAGGATCAATTTTGGGTGCAATCATTGTAGGATTCTTGAAAAAAGACCTCCAAAAGGCTTAAAATGATAGAGTTAGGGTACTGAAAAGTTAATACATTTTTAAGGAGGAACTAAAATGGTAGAGAAAACATTTAAAATTACATCCTCAGACGGTGTACACGCACGACCTGCCACAGTACTTGTCCAAAATGCCGGCAAGTATGAATCAGAAATCAATCTTCATTACAAAGAAAAGGCTGTTAACTTAAAATCCATTATGGGGATTATGAGTCTTGGTATTCCAGCAGGCGCTGAAGTTAAAATCACTGCAGAGGGCAGTGACGAACAAGAAGCTGTAGACCACATGGCATCTACAATGAAGAATGAAGGGCTGGGGGAATAACCCATGACTAACCTTCAAGGAATTGCAGCTTCCAGCGGTATCGCTATTGCGAAAGTGTACCGTCTGGAAGCTCCAGACCTTTCTTACAGTAAAAAAGATATAGAGCAACCGGAACAAGAGATCAAACGCCTGCATGATGCTCTAGATGTTTCTAAGTCAGAACTTGAAAAAATTAAAGAACATACTAAAAATACCTTGGGCGATGAGCACGCTGAGATTTTCTCTGCTCATTTGCTTGTACTTTCAGACCCAGAGTTGATTAAACCAATCGAAGATAAAATAAAAGCTGAGAATGTGAACGCTGAAGCTGGTTTAGATGAAACAGCCAACATGTTCATCGACATGTTTAAGAACATGGATAATGAATATATGAGGGAACGCGCTGCTGACATCCATGATGTTACTAAACGTGTTATGGCGCATCTCTTGAATGTTACGTTCCCTGACCCTGCTTTGATTAACGAAGAAGTGGTTATTGTGGCTGACGACCTTACACCTTCTGATACTGCGCAGTTGAACAAACAGTATGTTAAAGGGTTTACCACGGATATCGGCGGACGTACTTCTCATTCTGCAATCATGGCTCGTTCTCTTGAAATTCCTGCAGTTGTCGGTACGAAAGATGTTACCTCTAAAGCACCTAAAGATTCGCTGATTATTGTTGATGGAATTAATGGCGATGTGATTATCGAACCTACCGAAGAGCAAGTTAATGACTATAAGCAGAAACAAGAAGACTTTGAACAAAAAAAGAAAGAATGGGCTAAGCTGAAAGACGAGCCTACAGTGACTTCTGAAGGAGATCATGTAGAGCTTGCTGCTAATATTGGTACCCCTCAGGATGTTGACGGTGTACTGAATAATGGCGGCGAAGGCGTAGGTCTTTACCGTACCGAGTTTCTTTACATGGGTAAAAGCCAGCTTCCAACAGAAGAAGAGCAATATGACTCCTACTCTACCGTATTGAAACAAATGGGCGATAAGCCGGTAGTTGTAAGAACACTCGACATCGGAGGAGACAAGGAACTTGATTACTTGGATCTTCCTGATGAAATGAACCCGTTCCTTGGCTATCGCGCAATTCGTTTGTGCCTGGAACGTGATGACATCTTCCGCGTACAACTGCGTGCTCTTTTGCGTGCCAGTGTCCACGGAAATTTAAAAATCATGTTCCCAATGATTGCTACGCTTGAAGAATTCCGTCAGGCAAAAGCTATCCTTGACGAAGAGAAAGAAAAATTAGTTAACGAAGGCAAAGAGGTCTCTGAAACCATTGAAGTTGGTATGATGGTGGAAATCCCTGCCACAGCTGTCATCGCTCGTCAATTTGCAAAAGAAGTGGATTTCTTCAGTATTGGAACAAATGACCTTATCCAATACACGATGGCTGCTGATCGAATGAATGAACGAGTATCCTATTTGTACCAGCCTTACAACCCTGCCATTCTTAATCTAATTAATAATGTGATTGAAGCTGCTCATGCAGAAGGCAAATGGGCCGGAATGTGCGGAGAAATGGCTGGAGACGAAATCGCAATTCCAATTCTTTTAAGTCTTGGACTTGATGAATTCAGCATGAGTGCTACTTCCATTCTTCCAGCTCGTACGCAAATCAGAACCCTGTCTAAAAAAGATTGGATTTCTTATAAAGACGAATTACTTTCTAAAGGCACATCTGATGAAGTGGTGGATTTTGTTAAAGAAAAAACACAATCAAGGTAGTAATTACATGTGGAATGTGGCAAACTAAACGTGTGAAACGGAGAAACGCCCCTTTTTATGATATTTAGAAAGAAGTGTTTGCAATGACGTTTACGATTATTATGATCGTTTGTGTAGCTATTGTCCTTGGGATTGCGGCTATGTTTGGAACGGCAGTCTCCAAGGGATATGATTACGAACACACCATAGATCCTCTTCCGGAGGAGCCACATCTCAATCATCACAAGGATGAAGAAGATAAAAAAGCTGACGCCAATCAATAAGCGTCAGCTTTTTTTGTAACCTCCGTACCAGCTCCATATTGAATTTACAGTAAAGCTCCCGTTACTGTAAGACTCAGTTTCGAGATAAATGGGTCCGTTACTCTAAATGGAGAAGGGTTGGTGGGGAAATAACTCGCTTTCCTGTGGGGGGACTGGCAAGCCTCCTCAGTCGTTATCACTCCTTGCGGGGTCTTGCCTAGATCCTTCTCCCACGGGAGTCTCGCTATTTCCCCACCAACCCAGCCATTTCTTGTGAACGAACCCTGCTATAGGAGATAGAAGCCATGCTACATCTGCTTCCAATGCTTATATAACAGGGCTTCTACAGCTAAACACACGTAAAGACCAGTGTGAATCATAGATGATCCTTGTTCATTGAAAGGCGTTTATGCAGAGAATTTTGAGCTCTCAATGATCGCAAAGGGGCGGAAGGGAACGGCGAAGACTCCTGCGGGATGAACATGATTGGTGAGATCCCGGAAGGCGAAGCCTGAGGAAGCTCACCACATGCCCGCGGAAAGCGAGTTGTTCCCTGGAGCCCCTTTCTCCATAAAATATCTCGAAACTGAGTCTTAAAGTAAACGGCCCCTTTAACGTAATAAGCTCTTATAAGAAATCAACTATTTGTGAAATTGTAATTAAATAGCTTATACTTGTCTTCCATTGAGGTCCTTGGTTTAGCTTTTGGTACTTTTTCTGGATAGCCCATTTGAATGACTCCTATCAATTTATGTAAGACTGGATTAAGGCCGACACCTTTTATGAATTCTGCATCATGTAAGTACGGACTAGTGGTCCACAATCCTCCGATCCCTTTTTCCCATGCCAGCAACTGAACATTCTGGATAAAAGCGCAGACGGCTGCATAATCTTCTTCGTATTTGTGTTCATTTGCGTCCTTTTCCATGAAAATTAAAGCGTGATGGGGTATATTCGTGAGAAAATTATGAATACCCTGCTTCATACGTTGGGATTTTTCCTCACTGTATCCATTAAAGAAACCCTTTCTCGTGTAGCTTTGCAGAACTAGATCAGCATATGCTTCTTTACCTTCTTCCTGAAACATATAAATATTCCACGGCTCTTTCATACGATGAGTCGGCGCCCATGAAGCGGATGTAAATATTTCTCTTAACAAACCTTCAGGTACTTCTTCTTGTCTAAAATCGTGAATGGACCGCCGATTCTCAATAGCTTCTACCAACTCCATGCCATCCCTCCTCTTCTTTAAACAGTGTGAAACGTTGTTCATGTAGAATTATGGAACATTAGGACTCTTAAAATTAAGACATTAAATAGCGCCTTCTTTTAAGAAAACAGACTTGTAATTTGATATACCATCAAATATGCCCACTCTCTTAAAAAGAACGGTATTTTCGTTTTCAGCGTCTCATAGGCCGAATATTGTGTCGGGACACCTGTTACATCCATCCCTTGGTTTTCAGCCTCTCCTGCGGCTCTTTTAAGATGAAATTGATCACTTACTAGTAGATAAGAGTCAATTCCTTTACGAGCAGCTACTTTCTTTGCATTGATTAAATTTTCTTCCGTTACAAGAGAATGTTTTTCAATTAAAATCGCTTCATTTGGTATTCCATTTCTGACTGCATATTCTTTACCTACTTCAGCTTCTGAAGAGGCAGCCTCTTGACTCCCGCCGCCGGTAAATATAAGATAGTCCACCTTGTCCTCCTTATATAGTTCAAGTGCTTGTTTTAACCGTCCTTTGAAGACAGGACTGGGCTCTCCATTCCATTGAGCCGCACCAAGTACTATGGCAGCATCTGCATCGGGTATATTCTCCTCTTCCCCATAAGTCCATAAGCTGTAGCCTGTATACAGTGCGTAAACTACTATAAGAATTGAAATTATTTTTAAAATTCGTCGCATCGTTTAAGCTCTCCTACTCTTTGCTGACTATTATCCATCATATCATAGAAAAAAGCCTCTCTGAATAATCAGAGAGGCTTGAGCTAATATTATTTATTTAAGTTGTAGAATGCTTTTCCACCTGCGTACTCAGCAGTTCCAAACAGCTGGTCTTCAATACGAAGAAGCTGATTATATTTCGCTACACGGTCTGTACGGGAAGGTGCACCTGTCTTGATTTGCCCAGCGTTTGTAGCTACGGCAATATCAGCAATTGTGGCATCTTCGGTTTCGCCAGAACGGTGGGAAATAACAGCTGTATAGCCTGCGCGCTTGGCCATTTCAATCGCCTGGAACGTTTCCGTGAGTGTTCCGATTTGGTTCACTTTAATAAGGATGGAATTTCCTACACCCTGTTCAATGGCACGTCCAAGTTTCTCAGTGTTTGTAACAAACAAGTCGTCACCTACCAGCTGTACACGGTCGCCAATTCGATCGGTAAGCAGTTTGGTTCCTTCCCAGTCGTTTTCGTCCAATCCATCTTCAATGGATACGATTGGGTATTTGTTTACAAGCTCTTCATACCAGTCAACCATTTCTTCAGAAGTACGTTCAACGCCTTCGCCTTTCAAATTGTACTTACCATCTTCATAAATTTCAGAGGACGCTACGTCCATCGCAAGCTTAACTTCTGAATCAGGTTTGTATCCTGCTTCTTCAATCGCTTCAATAATAGTGGAAAGGGCTTCTTCATTGGATTTAAGGCTTGGAGCAAACCCGCCTTCATCACCAACACCCGTATTATAGCCTTTGTTCTTAAGCACCTTCTTAAGAGAGTGGAAGATCTCTGCACCCATGCGAAGAGCTTCTTTAAAAGTCGGAGCACCAACAGGCATGATCATAAATTCTTGAATATCTACGTTGTTATCTGCATGCTCTCCACCGTTTAGGATGTTCATCATTGGAGTTGGAAGTGTGTTGGCAGTGAAGCCTCCAAGATATTTGTATAGTGGAAGACCTACTACGTCAGCTGCTGCATGAGCTACAGCCATGGATACACCAAGAATAGCATTGGCACCTAGTTCTCCCTTATTTTCAGTACCATCAAGCTCGATCATCATTTGATCAATAATCACTTGTTGAGTAACGTCCATACCAAGCAGGTTAGGAGCAATTTTCTCGTTCACGTTCTCCACTGCTTTTTCTACACCTTTTCCAAGATAACGATCTTTGTCACCGTCACGAAGTTCTACAGCTTCATATTCACCAGTAGAAGCTCCGCTTGGTACAAGTGCCGTACCAAATGCGCCGGATTCTGTATAAATTTCAACTTCAACAGTTGGATTACCGCGAGAGTCTAATACTTCACGTGCGTAAACGTCTGTAATAAATGGCATTTAAATTCTCTCCCTTATTTTTTAATTAATGACTGACCTGTCATTTCTTCAGGCTGTTCAATGTTTAATAACTCCAGAAGGGTTGGAGACAAATCTCCCAACACTCCTTCTGTGCGAAGCTCAGCACCTTCTTTTGTAACAATGACAGGTACTGGGTTAGTCGTGTGTGCAGTCATGGCATCTCCATCCGGAGTTGTAACTTCATCCGAATTTCCATGGTCTGCTGTAATAATGGCATGTCCGCCTTTTTCATGAATCTTGTCAACAATCTTTCCTAAACACTCATCCACAGCTTCTATAGCTTTAATGGTCGGCTCAAGCATGCCGGAGTGCCCAACCATGTCCGGATTCGCAAAGTTCAGGATAATCGCATTGTGTTTATCAGCATCTAACTCGCCTAAAAGAGAATCCGTAACCTCATAGGCACTCATCTCCGGTTGCAGATCATATGTCGCTACTTTTGGTGAATCAATGAGGATACGTTCTTCTCCATCAAATTCATCTTCACGGCCACCGCTCATAAAGAAGGTTACGTGCGGATACTTTTCTGTTTCAGCAATGCGCAGTTGTTTCTTATTATTGTTTGCTAGTACTTCCCCAACAGTGTTTTTCAGATCCTTTGGTGGGAAAGCAATTTTGCTGTTAACTGCATCGCTGTATTGGGTCATTCCGACAAAATACGTGTTTTTTGGAGCATCGTCGCCTCTTTCATAACCATCGAAGTCATCATTAGCGAAAGTTCTAGATAGTTGAATTGCACGGTCAGGACGGAAGTTAAAGAATATAATGGAATCTTCATCGTTCACTGTACCTTGAGCCTCACCGTTCTCATCTGTTAGCACGACTGGTTCAACAAATTCATCATAGACTTCTTTCTGATAGGAGTCTTCTACTGCCTGAAGAGGATCCTCATACTTATGACCTTCTCCATAAGCAATAGCATCATATGCCAGCTTCACTCGTTCCCAGCGGTTATCACGGTCCATGGCGTAATAGCGCCCTGAAATCGTCGCCAGCTTACCGACACCGATTTCTTCTACCTTATCCAACGTTTGTTGAATATAGGTCTTGGCTGATTGCTGTCCCACATCGCGTCCATCAAGAAAAGCATGAATATAAACCTCTTCAAGGCCTTCATTTTTAGCTAAATCAAGTGTTGCGAACATGTGGTCAATGTGGCTGTGAATACCGCCATCCGATAATAACCCGAAAATATGAAGGGCTTTATTTTTTGCTTTAGCGTTTCTTACTGCGTCTAGTAAAACTTCATTCTCGTAAAACTCACCCTCGCGAATGGAAAGGTTGATACGAGTAAGACTTTGATAAACCACGCGTCCAGCCCCGATGTTCAGGTGGCCGACTTCTGAATTCCCCATTTGTCCTTCTGGAAGACCAACAGCTTCCCCGGAAGCAATTAGCTGAGCGTGAGGAAACTGGTTCCAGTAGCGGTCAAAATTAGGGGTATTCGCTTGTTTAACTGCGTTGCCTTTTTCTTCATCCCGCAGGGCGTACCCGTCAAGAATGATTAAAGCTGCTAAATCATGATTACTCATGTTTACCTGCCTCCACAAGTTTTAAGAAAGAGTCAGCCTCAAGGCTCGCCCCTCCAACTAGCGCTCCGTCAATATCAGACTGGGAAAGCATTTCATCAACATTAGCCGGTTTTACACTGCCGCCATATTGAATACGAACGGCATCAGCAGCATCTGCATTTACATAGTTGCTGACCGTTTCACGAATGTGAGCGCACACTTCATTAGCTTGTTCTGCAGTAGCCGTACGACCTGTACCAATAGCCCAGATCGGCTCATAAGCGATAATGACATCGGCACATTGCTCATTTGTAAGTCCTTCAAGAGCTTTTTTCACTTGGGCTTCTACATGATTCATCGTTTGATCTGCTTCACGCTGATCAAGTGTTTCCCCTACACAGATAATGGGAGTAAGTCCATGTTTAAACGCAGCGTGAACTTTCTTGTTTATATCCTCATCTGTTTCTTTAAATACTTCACGACGCTCAGAGTGGCCTAGAACTACATACGTTACACCAAGTTCTTTAAGCATTACCGGGCTTACTTCCCCTGTGAATGCACCACTTTCTTCAAAGTGCATATTCTGAGCACCAATCTTCAAACTGGTCCCTTCAGTTTCTTCTACTAATTTCTGAAGAAACGGGAAAGGGGCACATACAACAGATTCTACTTTATCAGAAGATGGGACTTCATTCTTTGTCGTTTGAATAAAATCTTCCGCTTCGCGGTGTGTTTTGTTCATTTTCCAATTTCCTGCAATCACTTGTTTACGCATGTCTTCTTCACCTCTCCTTTATTTATCGTTTAGCAATGCGACACCTGGAAGCTCTTTGCCTTCCATAAACTCAAGGGAAGCTCCCCCTCCAGTTGACACATGATCCATATCATCTGCATAACCGAATTTCTCTACCGCTGCTGCAGAATCTCCACCACCGATAACCGTGTAACCTTTGGTTTCAGACAGAGCATTCGCTACAGCTTTTGTTCCATTCGCGAACGTTTCAAGTTCAAATACGCCCATCGGCCCGTTCCAAATCACCAGTTTAGAATCTTTGATGACTTCAGCATATTTCTCTCTTGTTTTAGGACCAATGTCTAGAGCTTCCCAGTCAGCCGGGATATTGTCAATGGATACTATTTCGGTGTTCGCTGAATCGGAAAAGTCATCTGCAACCACCACATCCTCAGGCATAAGGAAATCTACACCTTTTTCTTCAGCTTTCTTCATATACTCTTTCGCTGTATCGATCTTATCTTCCTCTAATAAAGATTTACCGATCTCGTAACCTTGAGCTTTTACAAAGGTATAAGCAAGTCCGCCACCGATAATTAAATGATCCACTTTATCAATCAAGTTGTCGATTACACCAATCTTATCTTTTACTTTAGCCCCGCCAATTATAGCTGTAAACGGGCGATCTGGATCGGAAAGTGCTTGTCCCAGCACATTAATTTCTTTTTCCATTAGAAAACCAGCTACTGCAGGCAGATGCTCAGCTACACCAGCTGTCGATGAATGAGCACGGTGAGCAGCCCCGAAGGCATCATTTACATAAAGGTCTGCCATGTCAGCGAATGCTTTTGATAATTCAGCATCATTTTTCTCCTCGCCAGGATGGAAGCGTACGTTTTCAATTAGAAGAACTTCGCCGTTATCCATTTCAGAAATGGCTTTATTTACTTCTTCACCATGTACCTGGTCTGTTTTCGTGACGGTTTGTCCGAGCAGATCACTTAGACGTTTCGCAACGGGATCTAAACGAAGCTCTTTCACGACTTCGCCTTTTGGTCGACCAAGGTGACTGGCGAGAATAACTTTAGCTCCATTCCCAGACAAATGCTTAATGGTTGGAAGAGCCGCTTTAATTCTAGTATCATCTGTAACTTCTTCCCCGCTCATAGGAACATTAAAGTCCACACGGCAAAATACAGTTTTTCCGTTTACCTCTACATCACGAATGGTTTGCTTATTCATGAAATGACAACCTCCTTGGTTTGTAGTCAGGGTAGATTAACCTGCCTCTATGTACGTTTCCACTTCAGTTTCCAGTGAAAACGCGAGAGGAGCAAAATCTCTGAAAACATGGATAAAGGAGGAGGACATGAGACCCCCTCCTTTACTAATTCTTAATACTATTCAGTATCTGTTTCTTCTTACAAGCCTTGGTTTTTAAGATAAACAGCCAAGTCTACACAACGATTGGAATAACCGAATTCGTTGTCATACCAAGAAACAACTTTAACCATATTGTTTTCAAGAGCAAGAGTGGACAAACCATCAATTACAGAAGAGTTCGTGTTTCCATTATAGTCAGAGGAAACAAGAGGCTCGTCACTATAGCCTAGGATGCCTTTAAGCTCGCCTTCAGCTTCTGCTTTAAGAGCTTCGTTTACTTCTTCAACTGTTACGTCTTTTTCAAGTTCTGCAACGAAGTCAACGATTGATACGTTAGCTGTCGGTACACGCATAGCCATACCACTTAGCTTACCATCAAGCTGTGGAAGAACTTTCGCTACAGCTTGAGCAGCACCTGTAGTTGTTGGAATAATATTTTGAGCTGCTGCACGGGCACGGCGATAGTCTTTATGAGGCAGGTCAAGAATTTGCTGATCATTCGTGTAAGAGTGAACAGTCGTCATCATACCGCGTTTAAGACCGAATTTTTGATCCAGTACTTTTGCATATGGTGCCAGGCAGTTTGTTGTGCAGGAAGCATTAGAAATGACATGGTGAGAATCTTTGTCATATTGATCTTCGTTAACACCCATTACTACTGTAAGGTCTTCTTGTTTTGCCGGTGCGGAAATGATTACTTTCTTAGCGCCTGCATCCAAGTGTTTTTTAGCATCGTCACGCTGAGTGAAACGGCCTGTAGATTCGATTACCACATCTACACCAAGGTCGCCCCATCCAAGCTGAGCTGGATCTTTTTCGGAAAGAACTTTAACTTCTTTACCGCCAACGATGAGGTTATCCCCGTTTGTTGTAACTTCTTCATCAAGAGTACCATGAACCGTGTCATACTGAAGCAGGTGCGCAAGCATGTTAGCATCTGTCAAGTCGTTCACTGCTACTACTTCTACGCTTTCATTTTTCAAAGCAGCACGATAAACGTTACGTCCAATACGGCCAAAACCGTTAATACCAATTCTTACAGTCATGTAAAATTCCTCCTTGGATTCTATGCATAATATATTTAAAGGGAAATTCCCCTTATTAACTCTTTCGCCGCACCTTCATCGGTGATAAGAACATTACTCTGTCCCGGCTTAAAATAGGAAGCAATAGCCTGGGCTTTTGAACGCCCTCCAGCTACGGCAATCACATGCTCTGCATGCTTTAGATCTTCTAACTGAAGCCCAACCGTTCTAACTTTATGAACGATTTCACCTTTTTGATTAAAGTAATAACCAAAGGCTTCTCCCACGGCTTCGCGACTTTTAATGAGGCGCAATTGTTCTGCAGAAGTTTTCCTTCTTTCAGCCATCATTACAGCATCCCCTACACCGTGGATAATAATTCCTGCTTTTCGGATAATCTCGAGTACTTCCTTGATAGAGGGTTCTTCAATAATGGTCTTATAAGAATCTTCACTTAAAGGATCAGGTACATAAAGTAAGCGATAATTCCCTTTGGCTTTTTTAGCCATTTCAGCGCAAATGGTATTCGCCTGATTTTCTACTCTTTCCCCAAGACCTCCGCGTGCAGGTACGTAGAGACATTTATCTGCATCTTGAAAAGGTGTCATCATTTCAGCTACTGCCGCCATAGTCGTACCACCAGTAATGCCGATGGTTTGGCAGGGGATCAGCTGGTCTTTTAAATAATTGACGCAAGCTTTTCCCATTTCACTTTTCACCCAGTCGAGGTTATCACTATCACCAGGAACAACCACAGCATAGTCTAGGTTTAATTTATCCTTTAATTGCTTTTCTAAAACCTTTATCCCTGTAACTTCTTTAATGAATTCAGCTAATTGCTCCAGAATGTTTTGACCTTCATAGGTCAAATGCATTCCGCGGGAGGTAATCTCTACAGAGCCTTGCTTGTTTAAGAAGTCCACTTCACTGCGAACAGTACGCTCTGCTAACTCTACGTTTTCCGCTAGAGCGCGACGTCCCACAGGCTGCATGATCTGGATGTAATACAAAAGTTTATAGCGCTGCTGCATTACATCAACCACTTCGGGAAAAAGTTTTTTTTGTAAGTCAATTAAGTCTCGCATGGAAAAGCTCCTTATGTTAAAAACCATCGATTGGGCCGGATAACGTCCCGGGTAGTCATATTATGTCCCGCGTGGAGCAAAAAACATCTCTTTCACTTGTAATATTAACAGTGAGAATGTGAAGGCGCAAGCAGAAGTGAGTGAATTTTTAATGTAAGCGTTCTTCTATAGCTGTATAGGTAATAGAGCGATAGTCTAATTCATCTCCATTAACTTCAAGTACAGGAACTTCGAATAAATACTTTCTCATCAATTCATCATTTTGCTCAATATCAATTTCTTGCACTACAATTTGATATTCCCCGGAGAACAGTTCAACTAAACTGCTGATCTCTTCACAAAGCGGACACCTTTGCTTTGAATATAGGATTATTTTATTCACAGTTCTCCTCCTTTTTGGCTCATCTTATTATGTTATCCCACTTATTATACATAAATAAAGAGCATGCACTAATCAGGATGCATGCTCTTCATTATCATAAACGCCATTATCTATTTTCAATTTTCTCTTCTGTAAAAACTCGGTTAATTCTTCGTAGGCATTATTCTTAGGTGTTCGCTTCAACGACTCATAATTAAAAGATAGTTTTTGCTGCTGCTGCATATCGAACACGTGAATCCGTCTGTCCTCAGAAATTTGCTCAGTCGACAACATTTTATAACGGATTAATTTTGTCATAAATACCCCTTTTCTTTGGCAAAAGCGTCAAGAAACGGCAACTACATGAAATAATAATAACACAGAATACAAAATAAAAGAATTACATTGACATAACAATCAACTTACGGACCTCCGCATATATTTGTTTCACAATTGTTAAAGTTATCAGCTCTTAAAACTTGCCAAACGTTACTATTATATCAACATAACAAAAAACACTCACAACACAAAACACGCTTTCCCGAAAGAAAAGCGTGTTCTGTGTATAACTGTTTCATTATAGTAGCGCGCCCGAGAGGATTCGAACCTCCGACAGACGTAGAACCGGAATCTACCGCTCTATCCAACTGAGCTACGGGCGCAAATCGACATGCAATTTATATTATATGAAGAACAGATGAATATTGCAAGGGTTTTTTATTATGTGACTACAGCAACTTATAAATCAAGTCAAGACTTGCAATCAGCCCGATCTACTAAGGTGATAATTTAAAGAAGCTGCTAAGTTATTTCAACTCCACCATAAAAGGCTTCGTGCAATTTCTATTATACAAGTCCTACAATCATTCAATAAAACCCCTGCTGATGAGGTATAGTGAAGATGAGCCATATGAAATGATTTCCCCTAAGTTCGTTTCGCTATATCACTTTCACCACCAACTTCTGTTAACCACAGTCTTAAACTAATCGGGCTTTTGCGTAATAACGTAATAAGCCTCTTATGAATAATCAACAAAAAACTTTAGCAAAGCTTAAAAAATATATACTTCCGTTTAACTGAGCATGTATTTATAAAAAACATCTTCTATTAGTAATAAAAACCATACACTCTACGTTTATCCAAAATTTTTTAGGGAATGATGGTATAAGGAATTCTACGAAAAAGGTCGATCGTTTTTGTTTGACCTTTATTGACCTTAATTGTATGATAAATGTATTCCATCATAACTAGTGATGATAAGGAGGAAATCACAATGAACTTAGTACCTACAGTTATTGAACAAACAAACCGAGGAGAGCGTGCTTACGACATATACTCCCGTCTATTGAAAGACCGGATTATTATGCTTGGCAGCCCGATCGACGATAACATTTCCAACTCCATTGTAGCTCAATTGCTATTCTTGGCTGCTGACGATCCGGACAAAGATATTTCACTATATATTAATTCACCTGGTGGTTCTATCACATCCGGTATGGCTATTTATGATACGATGCAGTTTATCAAACCAAACGTGTCTACCATCTGCACAGGTATGGCAGCTTCAATGGGTGCTTTCCTGCTAAACGCTGGTGAACCAGGCAAGCGTTATGCCCTTCCAAATAGTGAGGTTATGATCCACCAGCCTCTAGGCGGCACACAAGGTCAGGCTTCTGATATTGAAATTCATGCTAAACGTATTATTAAAATGCGCGAGAAATTGAACAAAATTCTTTCAGAACGTACAGGTCAGCCTTATGAAGTGATCGAACGTGATACTGATCGTGATAACTTCATGTCTGCCCACGAAGCTGTAGATTATGGATTGATCGACAAAGTAATGGAGAAATCTTAATCTAATAATTATCCGCTGTGTAAAATACACAGCGGATTTTTTTATGAGCTTATTTAAATTTTTAAGTTCATTCTTTCACAAATACAGGTTTACTTTTCCTTCACAAATTCGTGAAGTTGTTCCATTGCAGTTTCCTCATCAGAACCATCTGCAATCAATTTAATACTTTCACCCGTTCCCACTGCAAGACTCATTAGACCCATAATGCTTTTGGCATTTACCCGCTTGTTTTCTTTCTCAATAAATATATCACTGCTGAAGCGATTAGCATGTTGAACAAATTGAGCGGCCGGCCTTGCCTGTAACCCTGTTTCCAGTTCAATCTTAATATTCCGTTCTATCAATGAATTCTCTCCTCCTTTACTCTCTTATTCCACCACCGAAAACGCATTCATAAAAACCGAAAGAAAACGCTCCCGATCAATGAAAGCGTTTTTAATTATAGTTCATTATAGCATGAATTAAAGTGGAGAAACATTAATTTCTTGTGTTTTCTGTGACTTCTCCTCTTCGAACTTTTTCAGCAAATTCATCTATTTTACGCAACCGGTGGTTGATGCCAGATTTACTTATCGCGGCTCCTGAAACATATTCCCCAAGTTCTTTTAAAGAAACATCCTGATGTTGTAAACGCAAAGAGGCAATTTCCTGAAGCTTGTCGGGTAAAGCTTCCAGACCGACGGTGCGCTTAATAAATTTAATATTCTCTACCTGTCGGAATGCCGCTCCTATCGTTTTATTTAAATTAGCTGTTTCACAATTCACTAGACGATTGACAGAATTCCTCATATCTCTAACGATCCGTACATCTTCGAATTTAAATAGTGCTTGATGAGCTCCAATATTACTAATTAGTTCAGTAATTTTATCGGCTTCTTTCAGATACGTAATAAACCCTTTTTTTCTTACTAAGGTACGAGCGTGCAGACCAAAACTATTCATCAGCTGACACAACGCTTCGTTGTGTTCCTCATCAGAAGAATAAATTTCAAGGTGATAGGAGGAGGTTTCTGGATTATTGACCGAACCACCTGCTAAAAATGCCCCTCTAAGGTAGGCACGCTTGCAGCACGTATCATTTAAATACTTTTTGGGAATTTCCGGATTAATGGACAGTGGACCTTTCAGGATTTCCAGGTCATGCAGCACCTGCTCAGCCTTTTCAGAAAGACGTACAATGTACACATTGTTTTTTTTCAAGCGCATTTTTTTGCGAACCAGCAATTCTACTGGATAAGGGTACAATTTTTTTATTAACATATACGTTCTTCTTGCTATGGCTGCATTTTCCGTTTGGATATCCAATATATAATGACGGTTGGAAAAAGAAAAAGTCCCGTTCATTCTAATTAATGCCGCTAATTCTGATTCCATACAGCAAGCATCTGCTTCTACGTTGGTCAGTTCTTTTTTTATCTCTGATGCAAATGACACAGCTGGACACCTCCCTCTGGCAGAAAGCCCCTCCGTTAAAGCATCGAATGCAATAATTGAGTAAGCTTATCTGTATCATGCCGCAACATGGCTTGACTTTCATCTATAATATCTTCTTCCACTACTTCAATTCCCATGGACTTAATACGCTCTATGTCATAAATAACCGGTTCAGCATTTTCTTTCGCGTAGGCTTTCTTTACTTTTTGTTCAATCGGCTGATTGTGAACCACGATTGAGTTAATGACGTCTTGACCAATGTGATCAAATAACGCCTTCAAGTGGTCTCCAGCGGTGTATCCTGAGGTTTCCCCTTCTTGGGTCATAACATTACAGACATACGTAACTTTTGCTTTCGTATCCCTTAAAGCCTGACCAATTTCAGGAATAATAATATTAGGAAGAATACTTGTATATAGGCTCCCAGGTGCGATCACAATTAAATCCGCTTCCTTAATTGCACGAACAGCTTCCGGAAGTGGCTGAACAGGTGTAGGACTTACAAACACCTTTTTAATTTTTTTCTGTTGTCTAGGAATGCTCGATTCTCCTGTAACAATGGTGCCGTCTTCCATTTCTGCATGTAAATTCATGGAGTGATTCGCAATTGGATAAATGTGGCCTCTTACGTTTAAAACACGAGAAATTTCTTTAATTCCCTGATAAAAATCTCCTGTCATGGATGCAAGAGCAGCAAGAAGCAAATTACCCATGGAATGACCAGACAACCCGTTTCCATCTGCAAAACGGTGCTGGAAAAGATCCAGAAGCATCGGCTCAGCATCTGATAAGGCAGCAACTACATTTCGAATATCTCCCGGTGCCGGTATAGCCATTTCGTTACGAAGTTTTCCCGAGCTGCCTCCATCATCTGCTACGGTTACAATGGCAGATAAGTCAATAGGCAGATTTTTAAGTCCCCGAAGAAGTACAGGAAGGCCTGTGCCTCCGCCTATAACCACGACTCGGGGTGTGGCTGTATGATCCATCCTCTACAAACCCTTCCTTTTATCAATATCTCTATGGGTCACGTGTGTAACGTAATCATTAGAGAAATACTCTGATAAATATTCTGCCAGTGCCACAGAACGGTGCTGACCGCCCGTACAGCCTATGGCTATAACCAACTGGCTTTTACCTTCCCGTTTATATTGCGGAAGCATAAATTGTAGTAAATCTTTAAGCTTCTCGAGGAACTTCTGCGTATCTGACCACTTGAAAACATATGAAGAAACTTCTGTAGTAAGACCAGTAAGCGGCCGCATGTGTTCTACGTAGTGGGGATTAGGCAGAAAACGAACGTCAAACATCAGATCGGCATCAATCGGCACACCATATTTAAAGCCGAATGAGACCATTTGGACAGAAAATACCTGTTGCTCACGCTGGCGATAGCTTTCCACAATGCGTTCACGAAGTTCTTTTGGTTTTAGAGAAGTCGTATCAATTAAAGTTTGTGCACGTCCGCGTAACTCATCAAGCATTTCACGTTCTTTACGAATCCCTTCCAGTGGAAGTCCTTCTTTCGCTAAAGGATGAGATCGACGGGTCTCTTTATAGCGTGAGACGAGCGCTTGATCTTCAGCATCCAGAAATAAAATCTGCTCGTGGATCCAGTCTTCTTTACCGAGCCGGTCTAATGAATCAAAAAGAGAATCAAAAAATTCCCGACCTCTTAAATCCATGACTAGTGCAACACTTTGAATGTTATTTGTAGAATCCTTCATCAGTTCCAGAAATTTAGGAAGCAAGGCTGGCGGCAGGTTGTCCACACAAAAAAAACCGAGATCTTCAAAGCTTTGAACAGCCACGGTTTTCCCTGCCCCTGACATTCCGGTAATAATCACTAACTGAGTATTGTTCGCTTCTTCTTGCATCCTCGATCGCTCCTCATTTAGTCAGGTCGTGACGGATCCATATCCTTATCAATCAGCTGGAAATCCGTCGTATATACAAATGTCCCATAAATTTGATCATCGCTATTTAAGATGTGTTTAAATATATGGCGGTCTCCCTCAGCCATTGGTTTACCGAGCACCTCATCTACAGGCACCCATTCGAGTTCGCCTTCCTCACTCGTCTCAAGGAGATTTCCAGAAGCAGAGGTGCAGTGAAAAGTGAACATCATCCATTCTTGAACTGTTTTTTCACCTTCACGCATAACAAAAGTAAACGATCCTCTTAATTCCGGCTCTTTAATTTCAAGTCCTGTTTCTTCCTTAAATTCACGGATAGCTGAATCTTTAATATTTTCTCCGTTCTCCATTTTACCACCAGGCGCTACATACCAGCCCCTTCTCGGTTTTTTTAACATTAATATGGAGTCATTCATTCTTAAAATACAATTGGCTACACGTTGCAACTTACAGTCACCTCATTTTCCTTCTAGAGGACATCATCCCTCATTATACAATGAATATGTCAGAAGCTACAATATTATAATTCGATGCAAAAAAAACCACAGGTGATAAGCACCTGTGTTTAATAGAGATATCTAATAAAAGGGGGGTCAATTAATCCACTACATTGTAACTTATTTTTATGTCATAGGTGTTACAGCACAGTTAATTTACAGTAATTTTTAGTTGACCATTTTCAGCTCTTCTAATAGGTTCTCAATATAATGCTGAGCAGATTGTGCAGCAATACTGCCATCACCTGTAGCTGTTACGATTTGACGCAGTTCTTTTTCACGGATATCCCCTGCAGCAAACACACCCGGCACTTTCGTTTCCATTTTTTCATCTGTTTCGATATAGCCTTGCTCATTCGTGACGCCGAGGCTTTCAAATGGCTTACTTAATGGTATAAGACCAATATAAATGAACGTACCATTTGTATTAAATTCATACTCTTGATTTGTTTTCTTATTGTGAAGGGTGACGCTGCCTACTTTACCATCCTGTTCATTAATGGAAGTCACAACGGTGTCCCAAATGAAATCAATCTTATCATTATCAAAAGCACGATCCTGAAGAATTTTTTGAGCGCGAAGCTCATCGCGGCGGTGTACAATCGTCACTTTACTGGCAAAGCGGGTTAGATATACGCCTTCTTCTACCGCTGAGTCTCCTCCGCCTACAACCACGAGCTCTTTATCGCGGAAGAATGCGCCATCGCATACTGCGCAGTAAGATACGCCGCGACCGCCCAATTCTTTCTCGCCAGGTACACCAAGCTCTTTATATTGAGCTCCCGTTGTAATAATGAGGGTGCGCGCTTTATATTCTTTTTTACCTGCTTTAATTGTTTTATACTCTTTTCCATCGATTACTTCTTTGATATCTCCGTAAGCATACTCAGCTCCGAATTTTTTTGCATGGCCAAACATTTTATTAGAAAGGTCTGGTCCAAGAATGCTTTCATAGCCCGGGTAGTTCTCTACATCTTCCGTGTTGGCCATCTGCCCGCCCGGTATTCCGCGTTCAAGCATTAGAGTATCAAGGTTAGCACGGGAAGTATAAACGGCTGCAGTCATTCCTGCTGGACCAGCCCCTGCGATAATAACGTCGTAAATACGATCTTCCGTCATCCGTTATCAGCTCCTTGTTTCAGTTTGTGTCCTGATGCCTTCATTCATTTCATGTACATATCATATTAAAACAAATAAAAACCGTCCATTAATGTGCTTATCATCTAAGATAATTAACGAGCGTTTCTTTTCTATAAATCTACAAATTTCGCCATAAAAACAAGCGGTCACTTCCAAAAAAAAGATGCCAGCTAATGTGACTATTACTTTTAGATCAATATCCCTTCCAGGGGCCCTCTTCTTTACTCAAGGTTGGGAATTGCTGGCAACCTTTTTCCCATAATTCTAAAGCCTTAGAAGGATTGCCTGTATGATAAACCGAAATACTGTACCATTTATAATAAACTCGTCTTCTCGTAACCTGGCGGTCTTTTAAGCTGTGAAAGCGGTCTACAGCTTCTTCGTAAAAGCCTGCTCTTGCCAGCGTCTCAGCGACAGCTAGTTTTTGCTGACTGTGCATGGGATAAACATTGCGCAGGAGATGAATGTGAAGCAAAGCTTCTTCCCTGTCCCCCTGCATAATTAGAAACGCAGAAAGGTTTACGTGGCTGTGTATATTTTCAGGTTCATTTTTCAACCATTCTTGTTCAATATCGATAGCTTCCTGCTGCTTCCCGCTCATAAACAGCGCATAAGCGTATTTATGCTTCGCCATCTGAAATTCGGGAAAGAGATGCATCATTTCATCTAATAAGCTTAACGCCTTTTCCCACTCTTCATGTTCAAGGTGATAGAAAGCAGTCTCTTGATAAATCAATAAATCATCTTCATCATCAAAAGCCCACTCATCATCATCCTCTTCTTCCTCCACTGACTCAAGCATTTCCAGAAGCTGCTTGGACGCTTCCTCGAATTCTCCGTCTTCGGACTGTTCAAGATAGGTTTCGGCATATTTTTTCGCATCACTTAATAAGCCAAGATGAGCATAGTTGTTGGCCATCAAATAGTAACAATCCACATATTCTTTTCCAAACCGGGCCAGTACTTCCGTTAACAGCTGGTTAGCCGCGTGATACGAACCGATTTCCGTGTACACAACAGAAAGCTGACAGGCATAAAGTGGTTCGTCAGGTGCTGCTTCTATTGCTTTTTTCAGCCACTTCACGGCTACATTGAAACGACGCTTCTGAAACGCCTGAATTCCATGGGTGAAATAGAAGTTTCCTGATGGCAAAAAAGGGATAATATTCGTATTTTCTTGAGCAGCTGTGCTATTTAGTGATGTCGTCATGAGCGTCCCCCTATTTCCGTTACAAATCTCACTAATAAAGCAGTATAACATAGAAATGTATTATGAAATAGGAGATTTTGCAACTTTTAAGAGTGGCGTTCTTCCAGAACCGTCAGTACGTCATCAAGTGGGACTCCACGATCAGTCAAAATGACAAGTAAGTGGAAAAGCAGATCTGCTGATTCAAGGGCCATTTCTTCTGGATCATCATTTTTAGCTGCAATGATAACTTCTCCCGCTTCCTCTCCAATTTTCTTGGCAATCCGGTCTACGCCTTCACTAAATAGTTTGGCTGTATAAGAACCTTCCGGAAGTGTAGATTTCCGTTCGGCAAGTGTACTTTGCAACTGATCCAGAATTTGATAGCGATTCTCTTTCACATGTCCTTCCGTATCGGTCAATGATTCCGAGAAGCAGCTGTAATCTCCTTTATGACAAGCAGGTCCGTTTGGAACGACTTGCACGAGTAAAGCGTCCTGATCACAATCGAAATGGATGCTCGTTACTTTTTGTGTATTTCCAGAGGTTTCTCCTTTATGCCACAACTCTTGACGGGAGCGGCTGAAAAAAACGGTTTCCCCAATTTCCAATGTCTTTTCTAATGATTCTTTACTCATATAGGCCAGTGTTAGTACAGCCTTTGAACGTGCATCCTGCACAATAGCAGGGACAAGTCCTTGTTCATCAAATTGTAGATCATTTACATTCATCTCACGATTACCCCTTTCTCCTTCAAATAAGCTTTAACATTTGCAACGGACGTTTCTTTATAATGGAAAATCGAAGCAGCTAAAGCGGCATCCGCATCGACTTCTGTAAATACATCATAGAAATGTTCACTGGAACCGGCTCCGCCTGAAGCAATGACAGGTACGTTTACGACGTCCTGTACTGCCTCCAATAAAGGAAGATCAAAGCCTGTCTTTTCACCATCTTTATTCATAGATGTCAACAGGATTTCTCCTGCTCCACGACGAACTGCTTCTTCCGCCCATTCGGTCACTTTCCACTCAGAAGGGGTACGTCCTCCACGGGTATAGACACGCCATGTTCCCCACTCTTCATCATAACGAGCGTCAATCGCTACCACAATACACTGGCTGCCGAAATAATCCGCTCCTTCTGTAAGCAGTTCCGGCCGATTCACCGCTGAAGAATTTAAAGAAACTTTATCCGCTCCGTTTCTTAGGGTTTCTTTAATATCTTCCAGTGAGCGGATCCCTCCTCCGACTGTAAAAGGAATCGCCAGCTCTGAAGCTACCGAGCGAACGACATCAATCATCGTTTTCTTTCCTTCATGAGTAGCTGATATATCTAAAAAAACCAGTTCATCCGCTCCTTGCTCGTCATAAACCTTTGCAAGCTCTACAGGATCTCCAGCATCACGAATATCGACAAATTGAATCCCTTTCACTACTCTTCCTTCCTTCACATCCAGGCATGGAATAATGCGTTTGGATAACATCAGCTTTCCTCCAATTCAAGAGCTTCAGAGAGGGTGAAACGATCAGTATAAAGAGCTTTTCCAACAATGGAACCGATAACGTGACGGCCCTGGTAGTTCTTGAGTATTTCTAAGTCGCTCAGCCCCTGGATGCCTCCTGAGGCAATAACATTAACCTTTGTTTCATCTGCCAATCGAACAATTTCTTTTACATTAGGTCCAGACAACATGCCATCTTTGGCAATATCGGTGTAAATAAATGTCCGTGCTCCTGCCTCGGCTAATTCACGGCCTAAATCAACTGCCTGTATCTGAGAACTTTCAAGCCACCCAGCTGTAGACACGTAGCCATCTCGTGCATCGAGCCCGATGACGATACGCTCTCCATAATGACGAAGAAGAGATTTCGTTAATTCTAAATCACGAACAGCAAGTGAACCGATGATTACTCGATCTACTCCCTTTTCCAAATAAAAACGTACATCTTCTTCGCTGCGGATCCCTCCGCCAATCTGTACATGTGAAGACAATTCCTTCGCTGCACGAAGCACATGCTCCGCATTTTTTCTTGAACCTTCTTTAGCTCCGTCAAGGTCGACCATATGAATCCAGGACGCGCCTTTTTCGGAGAAGTCCCGGGCCACTTCAAATGGGTCTTCCCCATACACCGTTTCCTTATCAAAGTCTCCCTGTTCAAGGCGGACACATTTTCCATTACGCATATCAATTGCTGGGTAAATTGTAAAACTCATCTCAAAAAACTCCTCACTGTTTGACCATTACTTTGCAAAAATTCTCTAAGAGCTGCATGCCGGCTCTACCGCTTTTCTCGGGGTGGAACTGACTTGCTACCAGGTTATTTCGACCAACGATGGCCGGTACTTCAAGGTGATAATCGGCTGTTGCATAGAGGATAGATGGGTCAGGGGTCTGTACGACAAAGGAGTGAACAAAATAAACATAATCTTCTTTCACGTCAGAAAGTAGCGGCTCTTCAGGATGAAGCAGGTTCATCTTATTCCAGCCCATATGAGGTACTTTATAGGATTTCCCCTGTTCATTCACGCCTGGAAATCTGACAATTTTGCCCGGAAAGAGACCTAGTCCTTCAGTTTCTCCGCCTTCCTCACTGGCTTCAAATAACAACTGCATGCCTAAACAAATTCCGTAAATCGGCACCCCGGCTTTAACTTTTTCTTTTATAAAAGGGATGAAGCCGTGTTCTTCCAGTGCTTTCATAGCATCTGGAAAAGCACCAACACCCGGGAGAATGTATCCGTCACAACCCTCAATCTCAGCAGGTCTTTCACCAAATTTATAAGGAACTTTCAAACGCTCTAAGGCTTTAGAAACACTGAATAAATTCCCCATTCCATAATCTATAATTCCTATCATTTATAAACTTCCTTTCGTACTTGGCACTCCTTGAACCCGGGGATCAATTTGAGTTGCTTCATCAAGTGCACGAGCAAGAGCTTTAAACATGGCTTCAATTATATGGTGTGTATTATGTCCATGGTGAAGAACGATATGGAGATTCATCCTGGCTTCAACTGCAAATTTCCAAAAAAACTCATGTACATTTTCCGTATCAAAGCTGCCCAGGCGATCTTTAGGTAATTCCGCTTTCCATTCAAGGTGTGGACGATCACTAAGATCTACCGCTACTGTTACAAGCGTCTCATCCATAGGAAGAGTCATCGAACCATACCTTTTCATACCAAATTTATCTCCCAGAGCTTCCCGGAAAGCTTGGCCCAGACAAATACCAATATCCTCAGTCAAGTGGTGATCATCGACTTCCACATCCCCATATCCTTTAACGGAAAGATTAAACAGACCATGCTTTGCAAAAA
This sequence comes from Halobacillus sp. B29, assembly GCF_052246755.1. Classification (NCBI taxonomy): domain Bacteria; kingdom Bacillati; phylum Bacillota; class Bacilli; order Caryophanales; family Bacillaceae; genus Halobacillus; species Halobacillus sp. B29. The sequence goes on along the minus strand of NZ_JBQQCM010000006.1, from coordinate 137,799 downwards.
GCTCGAGCATATGAGCTAAAAAAGGAACCTGCACATCCAAATCTGCTTTACCAGAACCATCGACAGAAATGCCAAGTTCTATATTGGTTTCACCCGTTTTACGTACAATTTCAGCGTACCTTTTGTTGGTCATTTCCATCTCTCCTTCCGCGTGTCAATTGCCCTTGCGTGCGCTTCTAACCCTTCCAGCCGGGCATAACGTGCGATCTTATCACCATGTTTCTTTAGTGCCTCTTCACTGTAGGAAATAACACTCGACTTTTTGAGAAAATCGTCTACATTCAAAGGACTGGAAAAACGAGCCGTACCGTTCGTCGGAAGTACATGATTAGGTCCGGCGAAATAATCACCCACAGGCTCGCTGCTATAAGGTCCGAGGAAAATTGCACCAGCATTTTTAATTTTTCCTAAGTGTTGAAAAGGTTCTTCTGTTACAATTTCCAAGTGTTCAGGAGCGATTTCATTTATTGTAGTAATAGCTTCGTCCCACGTTTCGCATAAAAGGATCATGCCGTAATCCTCCACGCTTTTACGTGCAATCTCAGCACGAGGCAAGTCCTCTAATTGATTTTTCACTTCTTGCTGTACCTGTTCAGCAAGCTCCTGACTCGTTGTTACAAGAACACTGGAAGAACGTGCATCGTGCTCTGCTTGAGATAGAAGATCAGCGGCTACTTCAGAAGCAAGCGCCGTGTCATCCGCCAATATTGCAATTTCACTGGGACCAGCAATCATATCGATATCTACATCGCCGAAGACTTCTCTTTTCGCAAGGGCCACAAATACATTTCCTGGTCCAGTAATTTTATCTACAGCAGGAACAGTCTCCGTCCCATAAGCGAGGGCTGCAATCGCCTGAGCACCGCCAACTTTATAAACATTCTCAACGCCAAGAATATGAGCGGCAAGTAATACACCATCCGGAACCTTACCATCTTTCCCAGGGGGCGTGACCATCACGATCCTTTCCACTCCGGCTACCTGAGCCGGAATCACATTCATAAATACAGAAGATGGATAAGCTGCCGTGCCTCCAGGTACATACACACCGGCCGCTTCAATAGCGGTGATTTTCTGGCCTAAAATTGTACCATCATCTGATGAATCAAACCAGGACGCAGGTCGCTGCTTTTCATGAAAGCGGCGTATATTAGCAGCTGCTTCTTGCAGAATTTCTACAAATTCCCCATCAAGCGCTTCGTATGCTTCTTCAAATTCTTGTGGTGAAACTTTGTACTGATCAAGCTTTACCCCATCGAAGCGTTCTGTATAGTTAAGGACAGCTTCGTCTCCTTGAGCTTTCACTTCCTCAATAATTGCTTGGACCGTTTTTCTCTGTTCCTCTGTTCCTTGCTCTACACGGCGGCGTAACGAAACACGGTCACTTTTTCCAATGATTTTCATTACTTTATCCCCTCCATGACGTCACTGAGGTTCGTCACCATGTGCTCAATCTCTTCACTCTTCAAACGATAGCTAACTGGATTTACAATCAAGCGAGAGGTGATGTCAGCGATCTTTTCATATTCCATCAGACCGTTCTCTTTCAATGTCCTGCCCGTAGAAACGATGTCCACGATTCGGTCTGCCAGCCCAATTAGTGGTGCCAGTTCAATCGAACCATTGAGCGGAATTATTTCAATCTGCTCGCCCTGTTCACGAAAATAATCGGAAGCTACCTTCGGATATTTAGTGGCAATCTTTGGGGCAATCCGACTGAGAGGCTGGTCCGGTACACCTGCAACGGCTACGTAACATGGACTGATTTTTAAATCGAGTACTTCATAGACATCACGGTCCTGTTCCAGAAGCACATCTTTCCCGGCAATCCCAAGATCAGCTGCGCCATATTCTACATAAGTGACTACGTCCATTGGCTTGGCCATCATCACACGAATATTTTGCTCAGGAAATTCAAGGATAAGCTTCCGGGACTCTTCAAGATCTGCTCCTAAGTCGTAACCCGCCCGTTTCATAAGCTCAGCTGCTTCTTCATATATCCTGCCTTTTGGCATAGCGATTGTCAGACGTTTATTCATCCTGACTACCTCCTACCTGAGTAAAATCAATTGTACTAGCTAATTGTGCGTAAAATGCAGGAAGATCCGGTATTTGGTCTACGTGCTGTAAAAGAACCGCATGTCCTTCTTTTCGATATTTATCTGCCTTTATTTTCCCCTCTGCATACGAATCATCGTCCACAATAATGCCGATCCTTTCGTCCCGATCCTCAAGATCATTCAATGCTTCTACCAGGCGTTCCAAATGAATGGCAAAACCTGTAGCTGAAGCATTCAGTTCAAAAGATGGTAGCAGGGTATCATAGCGTCCACCATTACAAAGCAGAGCACCCAGGTTTGGGGCATAACCTTCGAAAAGAATGCCTGTATAATATTCCATGTGGCTAATCAAATTTAAGTCAAACTGAATATAGTCTTCTACGCCGTTCACTTTTAATAAACGGTGGAGCTGTTTTAATTCATTGACTGCCTGCATACACGATTGATTTCGAGCCAGCGAACGACTGGCTTCAAATATTTCTTCTCCGCCTCGAAGAGAGAGCAGTTCAAGCAGCGCCTGCTTTTTATCTTCGGAAATAGAAAGCGACTTCACACATTCTCTAAATCCAACATAATTTTTTCTATATAAGTAATGAAGCAGGGTTTCCATCGTTTCTTCATCATCTCCGAGAAGATCACTGAAAAATGCTTTCACATAACCAATGTGGCCAACGGTAATAACAAAATTATCAAGGCCCGTCTGTTTAAGAGAATCAACAAGCAGGGCAATCACTTCCGCATCTCCATAAGAGGAATGGTCTCCAATCAATTCTGTTCCTACTTGCTCAAACTGCGCGGGTTTACCCCCTTCGGCCTGCTGCGCACGAAAAACAGGACCGTCGTAAGCCAGACGCAGTGGAAACTCTCCGTTCTTTAACTGCGAAGCGGCTACACGGGCAATCGGTGCCGTCATATCCGGTCTGAGTACAAGTGTGTGACCTTGCTGGTCCAGTAGCTTGAATAACTGTTGATCCAGCGTCGCGCTCACTTTTCCTACTGTATCGTGATACTCCATAAGCGGTGTATCCATAAATGAGTAGCCATATGACAAGATAGCTTCTGATAACTGTCTTCTCGCTTTCGACTTTTGATTATAAAAAAAAGGGAGCGTGTCGCGCATCCCCAGTGGCTTTTCAAACATTAACCGTTTAACCAATGGTATTCATTCCTTTCGACAAATCCTTTAGCTTGCTAATATGCTAACAAAATAAAGATACAGCGTCAATGCAAAATCCTTTCCTTATGTTCTCCTTCTTATCATAGCAGAAACAATAGTTTCGGTCTTATTTAAGAGGTGAGAATGTACAAAGAATCACGATTAATGCCTTTATAATTTATGTTGAACATTGTTGAAGATTTAATAAGTAAGTTACTACACAACCGGGCCTGATTATTGAAGACTCAGTTCCGAGATAAACGGGGTCCGTTACCAAAATATAGACCTAGGCGGCTACGGAAACAACTCGTTTTGTTCCATCACCCTGACACTCGAGACATAAGCCGCTCATCAACGGATGGAAAAACCGCCATCTTTTTGATGGTCGGCTTATGCTGGTCGTGTCTTTCGGAGTGATTCCACATTTGATGCCCTACACGACGCATGGCCGGAAATCGAAATCGTCCCCGGAGGACCCTCGCTCCTCAAATATCTCGAAATCAAGTCAACTAATAGGGGCTTATATTTAAAAAACATCAATTTAAATCAACGGTCCGGTTACAGGACAGAGGTGGATATCTATTTTATTATTCCAAAGCACTGCCGATTTCACCTGAAAACATGGCAGAATCATCAACTTTCACTCCTACAATAAAATAAGCTCCTATAGGAAATAGGAGCTCTCGACTTGGTCATTCTCTGGCTTTTGACAAATCCAGTAATTCATCTGCGTAGCGAAGCGTCAAGGGCCCCCCTGTCACTTGTTCTTTTCCAAAAGCAAGCTGAACATAAATTTCAGCCACTTTTTCTGCTTTTCCACTATTTTTTCCCGCTTCAAGAGCGATGACAGCTTCATAAATGATTGCCATCTGTCTGGCAATTGATTTACTATAGTACGTTTGAATATCAGAGGACTGATTAAGAATTTCTGTAACCTGATCTCCCAACGATTTAATTTCCTGTTTTACCATCTCTACTTGAGAAGCGAATCCATTAACCTGTTCTAGACGCTGGGTCATTTCTTCATAGAAAAAGGAATGTGCTTCGAATTTATTTAACAGACGTAGGACCTCAAGACCTAGTATATTCGCTGTACCTTCCCAGACAGTGAGCACTTGTGCGTCACGCAGCAGCCTGGGCATGATAAAATCCTCAATGTATCCGTTGCCGCCGTGTAATTCAATCGCTTCATGTGTAAAGGCTACTGCCTGCTCTGCTGTTTCTTTCTTTAGAATTGCAATTTTGAGCCGGTTCATGACTTCTTCTGAAGAAGGCGTGGAGCTCTTTCTTGAGACAGATTTTTCGAAGTGACTGATCATGTCAAAAACCGCTCTCGTTTCTATTTCCTGCTTTACACGCAACCGGACCAGGGTATCCTTAATCATCGGAAAATCAATAAGCCTGTTTCCAAAAGCTTCTCGTTTACTAGCGTAATCCAAGGATTCCGTGTAGGCGCGCCTCATAATACCAATAGAGGCTGTAGCATTGCACACCCTGGATAAATTCAATGCTTCCATCATGTAATAGAAACCTTGTTCAGGTTTGCCAACCAGATAAGCTTCAGCCCCACTGAACTCCACCTCCGCAGATGGGACAGCACGAACACCAAGCTTGTCTTTCAATCTCCGAATCTGAATACCATTCAGCTCCCCGTTGTCTTTTCTCCAGGGAACTAAGAATAAACTGAGCCCCTTCGTGCCTGAAGGAGCATCCTCCAACCTTGCGAGAACCATCGCTATGCCGCATGCGCCGGCATTGCTGGCAAAGTATTTTTCCCCGTAAATCAGGAAATGATTTTCTTCAGAAAAAGCTTTGACTTCATTAGCACCTACATCCGAACCACCCTGCCTTTCTGTTAAAAATGTTGCTCCTTCATATAATTCCATTTCTCCCGTAGAAAGGACATGAGGAAGATATCTCTCCTTTAATTCTTGAGAAGCATAACGTTCGATTAGATAAGCAGTGGCCATTGTCAATGTGACAGGGCAGTAGAATCCTGACTCCGCTTGGGAAAGAAGATAACCTTGAGCAAAGGAATAGACATATCCGCCTGGACGTCCAAGTTCTGGTATATCTTTATGAATGTATCCTACAATCCCTGCTCCATATGTTTCCTCAATCGTTTTTTTGTAGCCTTCATTTAACCACACTTCTGATTGGTCTTCCCCGTACTTATCATATTTTATTAACTTGGGCTGACCTTCGCGGTCTGTGTGACGTGCCCGCCTGTCAATCTCACCGCCGCATAAAGTGCCAAATTTTTGCAGCTGTTCATTAGCCCATTCCCATAATGGCGGGTCCAATTGTTCCTTTAAAATCGTCTGCAGGTTTGAATCTTCCTCATAAAAATTCACCGTTCTCCTCCTACCGATTATGGATTTGGTCACGAAGCCGATTCTTCATTAATTTCCCTGTTGCGTTCCTAGGGAGTTCACTTATCTCTTCATAGAGTTTCGGGATTTTATAATCTGCCATCGCCTGTCGTAAGTATTCCTTGCACTCTTCTGCAAGATGATTCAATGTTCCGTCCTGAACAATGAATGCTTTAACGGTTTCGCCCCAATCTGGATGAGGGACACCAATTACGGCGGCATCCTGTACGTGTGGATGCCTGAGGAGCGCGTCTTCAATTTCACGAGGAAAAACATTCGAACCCCCCGAAATAATGATGTCTTTTTTACGATCGACCACCCAATAGAAGCCATCCTGATCTCTTTGCGCAAGATCCCCGGTATATAGCCATCCGTCTTTCAGCGCTTCTTTTGTTTTCAATTCATCCTTATAATATCCTTTCATCGTTCCTTCTCCACGCAGAATGATTTCTCCTACTTCATCTATTCCCGCTTCATTTCCCTGATCATCTACTACCTTCATTTCACAATTTAAGGCTGCTCTCTGGCCGATACTCCCTGCTTTTTCATCATGTTCTAGCGGTAAGAGCAGTGACCCATTAGGTCCCGCTTCCGTTAAACCATATACACAGTATAATTGCTCTGTGTCGAGCTGTTCCTGAATGAACTGTACCTCACTCCGCGATAAAGGAGCACCTCCATAGACCCAATATTTCATCCATGACAAGTCGATTTCCGTCACTTTAGGGTGCTTAGCCGTTAATAGATAAGCTACCGGTGCACCGAAGAAATGAGTAGAACGTTCCGAGGAGGCCAATTCAAGTAAAAGTTCCGGGCTAAAAGATGGAACAAGAATATGAGCGGCCCCCACATACGTTCCAGCAGCCATAAAAAGGTGAAGCGGAGCAGAATGACTAAGCGGCATCATGTGCAGCATACGGCTGCTTGGCTTCATCTCCAATTCCACTGCCATCATTCGGGATACTGTCAAAATATTGCGGTGAGTGAATACCACTCCTTTCGGTTTTCCGGTTGTACCAGAGGTATAGAGGATCGAAGCTTCTGTATCTTCCTCGGCCGTGTTCACGATTTCCTTCCCGCTTTCTTTGGACATCAATTCTTCAAATGACAGCCAATAATCCGTAGATGAACCTGTTTTGATAAATGTTCCTTTTTTCTCGTGTACGAGACAAGCCACTTGTTCAAATAGAAGTTCATGAGTCAGAAAGAACGTCGTGTCACTATGATCAAAAATATGGGATAGCTCGCTGATGATCAATCGAGCATTTACAGGCACGGCAATGGCACCAATCCGGTGAACAGCAAAATAACTGATGACAAATTCGATCGTATTCGGCATATGGATCATTACTTTATCGGCTGGCTGAATACCTAGCCTCCGCAAAGCATGTGCAAACTGATTTACTTTAAAATTCCATTCCTTATAATTCAAACGGCTAGTCGGAGTAATTAAACCCTCTTTTAGAGGATATTTACGGGACTGATAAGCTAAAAGTTCTGATAGATTCACAGGGGTTCCCCTCTCCTTTTTACTAACTCTTCCTCAAACTTCTGCAGCCACGAATTCATCTCAATCTTCAATTGCTCCAATTCCAATAATCGACGATCAATTTCTTTCATCTTTCTGCGACCATACTCCATTGTTTTTTCTATTTGCTGTACACCCGAAGGATCAAGATCAATCAGTTGGATCATGTTTTTAATTTCTTCAAGTTGAAATCCATATTTTTTCCCACGAAAAACTAGACCTAATCTGGTTATGTCTTTTCGGCTGAATCGTCTATGTCCATTTTCTCGATGGGGGTGAACGAGTCCAATTTCTTCATAGTAGCTGATCGTTCTAGTGGTCACCTGAAATTTTTCTGCCACTTCAGCAATTGCTAATTCTTCAACCATCTTTCCCTCCTTATCGCGTTTGAAAATTCTAACAATTATACTATATCATTTACGTTAACGTTAAGTTCAACTTAAAAAATTTGGAAATTACTATAAAAAAATACCCCGTTTGTTAAACGGGGTATACTGGCTCATTAATTCTGTCGTGATTGTAAAAGAAATAAGAAAGCGAGTAAGGAGTGGGGATTTCCTCGCGCCTCTTCCACTCAACCAAATATCCATTTACTTCTTCAAAGCGTTCTGCCGCTTCTACAGGGATGGCATTCTGTTTAATAACAGCCCAGACGTTCCCTTCATGATCCTTAACGTTATAATGGCCAATATAAGGATCCCCCTCTGCACTCCATCTGCAATAATCTTTCTCTATATAGCTAAAAATCCTCCTGCCCGTGGTCTTATGTTTCGTATCTTTTGTGTAAGCCACATAATGCCCTTTTGGAACCTGAACATATCCGCGCCAGGAGAACCCTCCCTTCTTCTCTATGTGGTACACAGCATCTCCGTGTTGATTGTACATGACATAGTCTGCAGAGAGAATCGATCCATAATAAGCGAGAAATGTAAGCTTATGCAGCAAGTTAGGTTTTTCATTAATGTGAGTGTATGCCTTTCCATCCATATCGTATAACGTGGCCTGAAACATATTCTTCGTACTGTGCCCCATATACATACGTGCCGGAAGCTTTTCAACTGGCTCTATTAAATGATCTTCTGTAAAACCGTTATCGGTCTGTTTAGCTTTTTCATAATCACGATAGCCGGTTTTTAACAAAGCGAGTCCGCTGATCGTTAACACAGGTCCGTAAAGAAGACTCAGTGGAAAGCTTTGATATTGGAAGGTAAGGATACTTAGTATGAAAAACAGGCCGCCGGCTAACAACGCCCCTCCCGTAATCAACTGCCTCCTGCCGTCCTGCCGGATCAGAGTTTGGACATTCGTCATCTACTTCACCTCTCCTCTTATTTTACGATCACTTTTGGTAAAAGTTTCATAATTATAGCTTACCATATTCAACCTCTGATCCCACTGACATACAAAAAAAGCGCCCCGGCATACAGGGCGCTCTTCTGTGGAAGTTTATGCATATTCAATTGGGACTACGGCTTCTTTTAGAAGCTGGTCCAGTTCTTGCGTGTAGGTGCGTTTTTGTTCATCGGTGTAATTCAAGGCTTTTGCCATATAGTTAATAACCGCTTCCTTGTGTTCATGAACCCAGTTAATATTAAAGAATAAAGCTGCCGTCCTGCGCACAAAGAAGTCGACCGGTTTATACGTGAATTCTGCTTCCAATGCATAAGCAAGCTGGGCAAAAACTACCGGTTCAAGCTGCGCCTGCTGAGCTTCCTGTTTACGATTTTTATATATATGGAAGACCGCATCTACATTGGAACCGTAGAGACGAACAAGTTTTTCAGCCGTTTCTTCTGAAAGACCGATGGATTCTCCTATCTGAATTCTCTCTTTTAAGAACTGCTTAAATCCTTGGGAGCCATTTACTTCTCCACCGGAAATCGGCATGTACTTCGTTTCAGAGTCAGAGTAAAGAATTCCGTATTCCTCCATCAGTTGATCACGTACGATATCTACAGCTTGTTGAGACATTTTACGGTAACCAGTTAATTTACCGCCTGCCATAGAAATCAAACCTGAATCAGAAATAAAGATTTCATCTTTTCGGGATATTTCTGATGGGTCTTTTCCTTCCTCATGAATCAATGGACGTACCCCTGCCCAGCTGGATTCTACATCTTCAGCTGTTACATCAACGGTTGGAAACATGTCGTGAATCGCATTTAGCACATAGTCACGATCATCTTCCGTCATGGTCGGGTGCGAAATTTCATCAGAATACTCCGTGTCGGTTGTACCAACATAAGTCTTACCATCACGCGGAATGGCAAAGATCATTCGACCATCCGGGCTGTCGAAATAAATTGCCTGTTTAAGCGGGAATTTAGACTGATCGAACACGAGGTGTATTCCTTTTGTAAGTTGAAGGGTTTTTCCTTTTTTCGATCCATCAATTTCACGCAGATCATCTACCCATGGGCCACCTGCGTTAATAATTTTTTTAGCTTTCACATGATATTGCTTCCCGGAGATGGTATCTTCTATTTTAGCTCCGACCATCTTCCCGTCTTCATTATAGATAAAATCAACCACTTTAGCGTAGTTAAGGGAGTTTGCCCCATGTTCTACTGCTTTTTTCATAACTTCAAGCGTTAAGCGGGCATCGTCGGTTTTATATTCTACATAGAAACCGGCTCCCTTAAGGTTTTCCTTCTTAACAAGTGGCTCGCGTTCTAACGCTTCTTCCGGGCTGAACATCGTTCGGCGTTCCGATTTTTTCACCCCTGCAAGGTAATCGTAAACACGCAGCCCAAGACTTGTCGAAAATGGACCAAAGTTACCTCCCTCATGGAACGGAAGCATCATCCACTCTGGTGTGGTTACATGAGGACCATTTTCGTACACGATTTCACGTTCTTTGCCTACTTCTGCCACCATTTTAACTTCGAAATTCTTAAGGTAACGAAGACCTCCATGGACAAGCTTCGTGGATCGGCTGGAAGTACCAGCTGCGTAATCCTGCATTTCAACTACTGTTGTTTTTAGTCCTCGGCTGGCTGCATCAAGAGCAATTCCAGATCCAGTAATTCCCCCGCCAATGACAAGGACATCCCAATCTTCTTGGGTGAGTTTATCAAAATGTGATGTTCTCTCATAACTTGAGAAGGGTTTCATGTTATCTCTCCTTATTTCGTTGGGCTTCATTAATGTTACCATCTTCTGCTACGTTTATTCCCCATTATTCGAGGAAATATGTGTGCAATTACCTATTGAGACATAATCTTTAGCCGGATATAAAAAAAGAGACCACGATCCGCTTTATGCTATATACATAAAGGTTCGTGGTCTCTCCATATCTCCGACCGATTGAATTAACTTGTATGGCTATTATATCAGATTGTACCCAGAAGTCAAAAATCAGTCTTGCTTAAAGACTCGTGTAGCCTCAACGGCTTTTTGCCAGCCTTTGTAAAGATCCTCTCGTTTCTCTTTCTTCATCGTTGGTTCAAATTCACGCTCTATTTTCCACTGATTCGCAATGTCATCACGGGTTTCCCAGAATCCAACAGCAAGACCAGCAAGATAGGCAGACCCAAGAGCCGTCGTTTCGTTTACTTCAGGGCGTTCAACTGTAACGTCGAGCAGATCACTCTGGAACTGCATTAACAAGTTATTTTTTACGGCTCCTCCGTCTACGCGAAGTTTTTTGAGTTCAATGCCAGAGTCCTCTATCATAGCGTCTACAACATCCTTGGTCTGGTAAGCCAAAGATTCAAGTGTAGCCCTCACAAAATGAGCTTTTGATGTGCCCCGTGTAAGACCAAACACAGCCCCCCTGGCATCACTATCCCAGTAAGGTGTTCCTAAACCGACAAATGCCGGAACGACGTAGACGCCCTCTGTATTATTAACTTTTCCAGCAATCTCTTCACTTTGAGGAGCATCTTCGATCATTTGAAGACCATCCCTCAGCCACTGAATCGCTGATCCTGAAACAAATATACTGCCTTCTAAAGCGTACTCAACTTTTCCGTCAATCCCCCAGGCAAGAGTGGTGAGAAGTCCATTATCAGATTTAACTGCTTCTTCGCCCGTGTTCATTAACATAAATCCACCTGTGCCATAAGTGTTTTTAGCCATTCCTTTTTCAAAACAGGCTTGGCCGAACAAAGCGGCCTGTTGATCTCCAGCAACCCCGGCGATAGGAACTTCTTTTCCGTAAAAATGATAGTCAACGGTATGAGCATAAATTTCCGAGGACGGTTTGACCTCTGGAAGCATACTTTTTGGGACACCCAGGATGTCGAGCAGTTCATCATCCCATTTTAAGTCAAAGATATTATACATGAGAGTACGGGAAGCATTCGAATAATCTGTAACGTGAGCATTTTTCCCAGACAGTTTGTAAATCAGCCACGTATCGATTGTGCCAAACATTAAATCTCCATTTTCAGCTTTTTCCCGTGCTCCATCTACATGATCAAGTATCCATTTCACTTTCGTACCTGCAAAATAAGGATCTAGCAATAGACCGGTTTTATCACGGAATGTGTCATTCAAACCTTGCTCGCGGAGTTCATTACAAATACTCTGGGTCTGACGGGACTGCCATACAATCGCTTTATAGATCGGCTTCCCTGTATTTCGATCCCAAACCACTGTTGTTTCCCGCTGGTTCGTAATGCCAATTCCCGCCACCTGGCCTGGGTCAATGTCGGCTCTTCTAAGTACATCTGCTATACAAGCGAGTACCGAAGTCCAAATTTCGTTAGCGTCGTGTTCAACCCAGCCTGGTTTAGGAAAGTGCTGTTCAAATTCTTTCTGACCAGTTTCTACAATTTCACCTTTATGGTTGAATAAAATAGCACGTGAACTCGTAGTTCCCTGATCAATTGATAAGATATATTTTTCCATCGTTTATAATTCCTCCTCTAATCATTAAGTATTAAGTAGTTTGGACTTTCTTCAGCTCTATCCTCATGGATGAAATAAGCAAGGTTACTATAATTACAGATAGTACCCAGAATCCTGCCGTGTAACTTCCTTTGAATATGGCCTGGTAAAATAAACCTCCATACACGCCTCCTATAATCGGACCAAGTACAGGCACCCATGAATAACTCCAATCAGATCCACCTTTACCTGGAATAGGGAGAACAGCGTGAGCTATTCTTGGACCTAAATCACGCGCGGGGTTGATTGCGTAGCCGGTTGTAGCTCCAAGAGACATACCAATCGCTACAATTAACAAACCAACAATTATGGGGTTTAGACCTTCAGTAAATTCGTTTGCACCAATGAACAAAATCCCCATCACTAGTACGAAGGTTCCAATTATTTCACTAATCAAATTGGAAATTGGGCTCCGGATCGCTGGATCTGTGCAAAAAATAGATTTAATAGCCAATTGGTCTTCTGTATCTTTCCAATGAGGGATGTAATGAAAGAATACAATGACTGCGCCTATAAAAGCGCCTATCAACTGAGCTGTAATATACATTGGCACCTTTTGCCATGGAAAATCTCCAACGGATGCCAGGCCAAGCGTAACGGCAGGGTTAATATGTCCACCGGTCAAGTTTCCTACGGCATAAACACCCATAGCTACAGCCAGTCCCCATGCTACCGTAATAAGAACCCATCCTCCGTCTGCCTTCGTATCTTTCAAGTTGGCACCGGCAATAACGCCACCGCCAAGAATGATAAGTATCATCGTTCCAATCAGTTCGCCCATGAACTCAGTCAATAATCTTCTCTCCTTCCTGTTAGTTAGCCGTTCTTACATAGAAAAAACCACACAAACTAATCGCTTCTAGCTGAAAGCGTTTGTGTGGCTTCGTCAGTTTCGATCACGAAAGGACTGCAGTTTATCTTTGCTTATATTGCCATAAACCAGAACGTGAAGTTGAAACTGCTGAAGCCCCCGCTTCAAGAGCTCGATCGATCTCATCATTCGTTCGAATCAAACCGCCAGCAATAACAGGGATGTCCAATTGATCTTTAATCTCTTTTATCATTCCCGGTAATACTCCAGGTAAAACTTCCACAAAATCAGGCTTTGTTTTCTGGATGATTGTTATATTATGATCAATAGCCTGGCTGTCTATTAAAAATAATCGCTGAACAGAAATAAGATCGTGCTTTTTGGCCTGATGGATTACATTGGTCCTTGTCGAGATCACACCATCGGGTTTAACTTCCTGAGCTACATACTCCATTCCATAATCATCCGCTTTCAATCCTTGAATTAAGTCGACGTGTACAAGTACTTTTTTCCCAGCTTTTTGTCCGATTCTTACCAGTTTTCGAAGTAATCCTAAGCGGCTGTCCAGGAGAATTATATATTCCGTTTCACTATCTAATAAAGCTTCAAAATCTTTAATCTTTCGAACAGCCGGCAGGACAGATTGATGAATATTCATCAGTTCACCTCATTTCTTTTAAGAACCTTCGATAAATGATGCGGATGCTTCCCAAATTAGGTTGGGGATTCATTCCTTTTCCCTTTCAGCTGAAGAACTAGGGAAAGTAGGACTCCATATTTATCAGGAACTACGCTTGCCGGGATCCATTTAAGACTGAATCGGATTCCTTACGCTCGTCCATCTCTTCCTTCGTATAAATTACTTTCATTGGATTACCTCCAACAAAAGTTCCAGCAGGTACGTCCTTATGAACCAGCGTACCTGCGGAGACAACTGCTTGATTCCCTATGGTAATACCCGGGAGAATCGTCGTATTGGCCCCAATCAGTACTTCATCCCCGATGTTGACATCACCTAATCGATATTCATCAATTAGATACTCGTGAGCTAATATGGTTGTATTATAGCCGATCACCGTATTGCGGCCTACTCGAATCCGTTCCGGAAACATAATATCCACCATAACCATTAAGGCGAACGCGGTTTCCTTTCCAACTTCCATACGTAAAAGTGTCCGATAGAGCCAGTTTTTCACCCCCAGAAAAGGGGTGTAGCGAGCCATCTGAATAACTGTAAAGTTTTTAACCACCTTGAAAAACGGCACCGTTTTATAGATATGCCATAAAGAATTCGCACCTTCAACTGAATAACGCTCCGTTTTTCTCATAGGTTATCCTCCTGTAATTTCAAGCAGTTCACTCATATGGTCCAGCATATAATCAGGCTTAAGCTGCTCAAGTACCTCTCTGCCTTTAACCGTCCAAGCTACGCCCGCCGTGTGAGTACCAGCATTGTGCCCGGCTTCAATATCATGCGTGTTATCTCCCACCATCAGGGACTCGGATGCTTTGGAGTCTAAAGCATGAAGAGCCTTAACGATCGGTTCAGGATGAGGTTTTGCGTTGGTTACATCATCAAGGGTGATAATGGTTTCAAAAAAACCGTCAAGACCTGTAATTTCAAGACCCATCTGAACCGTGTTTTTCATTTTAGTAGTCACAATCCCCATTCTGTAACCTGCTTCCTTTAACTGGCGGATTGTATCCACGACTCCGTCATAAGCCCTGACATACGACTCATGATTTTCAATATTATGTTTCCGATAAGTTTCCACCATGTCTTCCACACGCTCGGGATTAATCTTTTCTAAACTCTCGCGAAGAGGAGGACCAATAAAGTCCAGAATTTCATCTCTAGTGTACGAACGGTCACTATATTCATTTATAGTATGGGTAAACGAAGCGATAATCAGGTCATTCGTATCGATCAGGGTTCCATCTAAATCAAATAGAATGGTGCGTATGTTCATTCGAAGTTTCCTTTCTCTCTTGTTGTAGTTTATTCCATATAAAGCCTACTGCCGCAGTAAGTACTATAGCGGTCACCAGACGTATTGCGAGCAGTGGCCATATCGGTATGCCAAGCGGAATAAAAATCAGTGTATCTTCCACCACAGCGTGGCAGGACACTAGAAAAATAAGTGCTAAATACATATCTTTCTTGGATACCCCATCTTCCTCCACAGCCTGTATCATTAAGCCAGCACCATAAGCCAGGCCAATCGTCAATCCAGCTGCCAGCGTCATCGAGGTATTCCTCTCCATCCCAAGAAAACGGGTAGCTGGAGCAACCCATTCCGAGAACCGTTCCAGCCACCCTTTCTCACGTAAATATTGCATAAAAACCATCAACGGTATGACAATGAGAGCCAGTTGGAGAATTCCCATAAAAGCGGTCTGTAAGCCTTGCCAAATGATCTCGTTCCATCCTTCTGGATCAGGTGTCTTCTCCGGGGTCAAACCGTATTTAGCTGCACTGCTTCCACCATTCCAAAGCAGATTGATAAAAATAGCGGACAAGAAAGCCAGACCGATCCTTATTCCAGCCACAAACCACCAGCTGACTCCCACCCGCTTGGCAACCGTTGATTCTATAAGCAGATTATGGGAGAAGGACATCATGACAGCCATTATAAAAACTTCTTTTACTGTGAAATCAAAAGAAATAATCGCGGCAATCCCGGCATACAAATTCAAAAAGTTGCCTAAAACAAGTGGAACAGCTGCTTCCCCTGAAAGTCCGATCCATTGCATCAGTGGTTCCACTTGATCCATAACCCATGACAGCACTGGTGTAAATTGAAGGATCGTTACTATAAGAGTTACTGGAAAAATAACCTTTCCAAGTGACCACGTGAGGTCCAGTCCTTTCCTTCCCCCTCGTAATAAAATGCCCTTCATTTCCTACTCTCCCTTATTTTGCTTTCTTTCCGTTATAATATTTATCCGCGTACCCAACTTTTCTACGATAAACCATCACGGCTACAGCGAATAAGACTAAGACGATAGAAATGAATTGAGCCATTCGAATTTCCCCAAACAAGTACAGACTGTCTGTTCGCATACCTTCAATAAAGAAACGCCCAACAGAATACCAGATTACATAGCTCAAGAATACTTCTCCACGACGAGGATTGAATTTATGGCGCAGTACCAGTAGAAGAACAAAACCGAGGATATTCCATAACGATTCATATAGAAAAGTCGGATGGTAAACTGTGCCTTCAATGCACATCTGCTGATTAATAAAACCAGGCAAATATTGCATGAAATTATTATAAAATGCTTCTGAAACAGGGCCGCCATGCGCTTCCTGATTCATAAAGTTTCCCCAGCGTCCAATCGCTTGTCCAAGAATTAAGCTAGGTGCAGCGATATCCGCCATCATCCAAAAGGAAATCCCTTTCACCCGTGTATAGACAACGGCTGTAAGTACGGCCCCTATTAAAGCTCCGTGAATAGCAATACCGCCTTCCCAAACGGCAAAAACCTTCCACCACGGACCACCGGCGTACCGATCCCATTCGAAAATGACGTAATAAATCCTTGCAAATAAGATGGATACTGGAATTGCATAAACTACGATATCCACCATATAGTCTTTTTTAAGTCCCAGGCGTTCGGTTTCATTGGTCGCAATCCACAGTCCTAAAAAGGCGCCAGTTGCGATAATAAATCCATACCAGTAGATAGGTAAAGGCCCTAATTGAATTAATACAGGGTCCAGAGCCTCAGGTGTACAAGTCATGTAGTGCACGCTCCTTATTCATTTTGCTGATCTTGGTCGATTACATTGGTTAAACGTTCCGAAAATTCTTCAGCTGCATTTACGCCCATACGCTTCAGGCGGAAATTCATGGCAGCTACTTCGATAATGACAGCCAGGTTACGTCCCGGACGAACCGGTATGGTTGCTTTAGGGATTTCAACGTCCATAATTTTCATTGTTTCTTCTTCGAGACCCAGACGATCATACTGTTTGTTTTTCTCCCACAATTCCAGATTAATAATGAGCGTGATCCGTTTGAAACTCCGCACGGCCCCTGCACCAAACAACGTCATAACATTGATAATCCCTAGTCCGCGAATTTCCAGCAGATGTTCAATTAGCGGGGGACTGTTTCCTATTAACGTATCATAGTCTTCCTGACGGATTTCTACACTATCGTCAGCCACAAGACGGTGGCCCCGCTTGACTAATTCAAGTGCGGTCTCACTTTTACCTACACCACTTTGTCCAGTAATGAGCACACCTATCCCATAAATGTCTACTAATACACCATGGATAGCCGTAAATGGAGCAAATTTTGTTTCAAGAAAATTAGTGAGGCGGCTGATCACTCTTGTGGTTTTATGAGGGGAGCGCATTAATGGTACCCCAGCTTCCTGGGCAGCGGTGATTAATTCACTCGGAATGTCCATCCCTCTTGTGATCACAATGCCAGGTGTAACATCCGTACACAATTTCTCTGATCTTTCCTGACGCTGTTCATTCGTTAACTCATTAAAATATGAAAGTTCAGTCTTCCCGAGAAGCTGTAAACGCTCTTTAGGGTAAAACTTAAAGTAACCTGTCATCTCCACCCCTGGACGCGAAATGTCACTTGTATGTATTTCACGGTGTACACCATCTTTCCCAGCCAACAATTCCAGTTGAAATTGATCCAATAAATCTTCTGTACGCACTTTACTCATCTATTAAAGACCTCCTTAGTCGTTCGATCACTAAACACTATTGTAGCATGTTTTACAGGATCTTGGACATACGCAGAAAAGGCGTACATCTAACACCGTTCATGCTCTTTAAAAAAAGCAGCAGGAGCAGAATATCATCAATCAAAGGCTCAACTTCACTTTTTCAAAAGTCTCCCTTAAATCCCAGTGTTGATTTTACAGTAAAGCTCTCGATTGCGTAAGACTTGATTTCGAGATATTGGTTATGAGGAAGGTCCTTCGGAGAGGGGGGGGCGATTCCAGTCTTGAACACTTTCTGGGGCATGTGCTAAGCCTCCTGATATGTAAGAAACTGTAAACCCCTCATGCTTTTGACCATCTTTAAGAAGAGAAGCATTTACGCTTCTTTTTCAGGTCTTCATTCAGGTTTGCCTGGTAAGGGGGCAAGCGCTCTCCTTGACGATCTTTCCAGGCAAACCTATTCGCAGGAAGCGATGAACAATAGACTCCTTTCTTTAGAATCATATTAAAGGCATAAGTACACGGCACGAAGACGAAACTTTTACTGCGGTTAGCATTCAGGAAGCTTATGGTAAGGAAGATCGACTAAGATCGCCACGTCCTGTGGCAACGTCGATCGACCCTACTTCGTGTAGGGCCAAAAAACGTTCAAGCAATAAGTGCTTGAACGTTTTTTTCTATTTCATATCTTTAATCAGGCTATTAAGTATTAAATTAATAATCGATATAATAATAGCCGCAATTATAGCCATTCCAAATCCTGCTATTTCAAATGTGCTGCCAAGGAATACATCGGTCAGCCATAAGGTAATAGCATTAATGACTAACAGAAACAGCCCCAGTGAAACTATCGTTATGGGCAAAGTTAATACAACTAGAATGGGACGGACAATCGCATTTAAAATCGACAAAATAAAAGCAGCCAATAAGGCCCCGCCGACACCATCAATATGGATCGACTCAAATAAAGCACCGACAGCAATAATTGCGATCGCATTTACCAAAATATGCAACAACCAGCTTTTCACATAAATCACCCGCTTTCTTCTATAATATTATTCATTCTTGGCCGGAAGGAGAAACCGTAACCGAGCCTGTTTTCGTTTCCGCCTCTAAATGGTAAGCAGATTCATATTCTTCAAATGCTTCAAACGTCAATTGTTTATTGACCACCTCTTTTTTGTCATCCAGAATTTTATAATTATCGATCTGACAATTTAAGCTGCCAAAGTTTGTACGGAGCTTTCCATCCACCCGTTTATGTTTAGGCAGAGACACTTTAATGCTGCCTGTAGTGGCTTTGTAGAAACCAGTATGGGCTTTTTCTCCAAAATGATCGACCGTGATGCTTCCACTTACAGCAGATACATCACTTTTTCCAAAGTCACCGCCCAGTGTAACGGCACCGTTCAAAGTATCCATTTCACACGTATCAAATACACCGTCGGCGACCGTAATAGCTCCATTACCCGTCTCCACTTTACACGTTTCCCCAACGACACTGTTCAACTGGATCCTTCCATTGGAAGTTTTGAGCTGGTAGTAATCACTATCCATTTGATTAACGGTGATGGTGCCGTTTGCCAATTTGGATTTGATGAAGTCATATCTCTTTTTAGGAAGGGTGAGGTGAACGTACGTTTTAATTTTCTTAGAAGGACTGGCTAAACGTAAAAGCCCATTATGAATATCAAGTTGGCCATCTGCTAAGAAGTGACGCCTGGCCTCTTCTTCATTATCCACCTGATAAACTCGTACGTGATAAGCAGCTTTTACATAGTCCTCCTCCCATGTATCTACATTAAGAGAACCGTTAGCAATCGAAATATCTATATCGTTAAAATCATCGGATGCGGTCTGGGTCTCATAATCAAACTCTATATACTCACCAAACGAAAGATCGAAATCTGAGTTTTTTATTTTTTCAACAGCATCATCTAGAAAATTTCTAATTCCATATTTCTTTTTTTCTTTTTCATCTGCTTTTGATTCACCAGCTTCCCTGTTTTCTACTGCAGCGAGAAGCTTCGCCCCTTCCTCGGCTGATACATTGCCTTCTTCTATCATTTTTAGAATCTTCATGCGCTCTTCGTTCATGACTACCATCTCCTTTTCTCATTAGTAAAGCATTCCCGGCATCTGGAGTAAAAAAACCAATTAAAAATACACCCTGAAAAAGACAGGTGTTGTCAATTCCAAGGTGTCATAGTTGTTACGTAAACGAATAACGGTAAAATCTTTCGGTTTTCAAACGTTCCAACTGTTCTGGCTGGTCATTTAATAAACTCATCATCCCGTCAGCCTGAGAAAGGTGGGCCTTTATTGCGGCTAATTTGCGCTCCCAATAAGGTGTGATATCATAAATCAACTCAGGCTCACCGAGCTCGGCTTCATGATTGTTAGAAATGGCATGCATCCATACGTCCGGCCGCTTATGCGAATCAATCTTTTTCACTGCTTCTACGACTGCAGCACCTAACGCGTCATGATCCGGATGCACGGCATACCCTGGATAATGGGTAATGACCAGCGTAGCATTAAGATCCTCAATCTTTTCTTTAAGATGACTGGCGACTTTCTCGATAGGTTCGAATTCAAGAGTCTTATCCCGATAGCCTATAAACTCGACATTAATGTCCAGCTGTTTCGCTGCTTCTTCCAGTTCTTTTTTACGGTAGGAGGAGAGAGTCTCGCGGTTAGCAAACACAGGGTTGCCCATATTTCTGCCCATCTCTCCAAGAGTACCGCATAAGTAAGTAACCGGGATCCCTTTCTCTCTATATTTAGCTATCGTGCCTGAAGCACCAAAAGATTCATCATCAGGGTGTGGAAAAATAACGACTACGTGTTCTTCACTCATCAGGATCAGCCTCATGTGAAAATGGAGTTTCACTAATTTCTAAAGCCACCATTAAACGTCCCTCACGATCATGACCGGCCATAAGTAAACGATTTTCATCATCAATTTCAAAATCGCTTACCCCTTCTGCGTAAATCCATCCAATATCTAATTTAAGACCTACTCGATAGGAACCTCCTGTGCTGACGATTTTACCATGCTGGTATTTAACGTTGGCATTACGAATAAATGCACCAACATTATAGGCTTCCTCATCAAAGTGGCTCGCATAGGCCCCGTTCGTAGTTTCTAAATGTACATATACATCCTTTTTAGCCAAGCTATCAATCTTTTTTTGAACTTCGGTCTGACTAATTGGTTTCATTGCGAATTCCTCCTGTCCAAACATCATGATGACCAGAATTTGAAATAAAACATTTCTGTGTATGCTTGTTTGTGTGTATAAACCAAAAGAGAAGCACTCTCCTTTGGCTATCAATCTAACCTATCCACCACAATACTTAACTTGGAGGGAAGCGTCAAAACATCTACTCGTTGGCTGCTTTTTCCTTGGACTGTAACCTTTGCTCCATCCGTTTACGATCCCGTTCCAATACAGGCTTAAGATAATAACCCGTATAGGAAGCTTTAGTTTCCGCTACTTCTTCAGGGGTACCGGTAGCAATAATTTCTCCGCCTTTGTCTCCACCTTCAGGGCCAAGATCGAGTATATAATCCGCCTCTTTGATTACATCAAGGTCGTGTTCAATAATCAATACGCTGTCCCCGTTATCGACAAGCCGCTGGAGCACTTTTAGGAGACGGGAAATATCATCCACATGCAGACCTGTTGTAGGTTCATCAAGAATGTAAAAGGACTTCCCGCTCGAGCGGCGGTGAAGTTCACTGGCAAGCTTAACCCGTTGGGCTTCTCCTCCGGAGAGTGTGGTAGCCGGCTGGCCAAGTTTAATGTATTCCAGACCTACATCGGCTACTGTCTGCAATTTCCGTTTAATCTTTGGAATGTTATTAAAGAAATCCAAAGCTTCTTCAATCGTCATAGCTAATACATCTGCAATACTTTTCCCTTTATATTTCACCTCTAAAGTTTCCCGATTATATCGCTTGCCGTCACATACTTCACAAGGAACATAAACATCAGGAAGGAAATGCATTTCAATTTTAATAATTCCATCGCCTCGACAGGCCTCACAACGCCCGCCTTTAACATTGAAACTGAATCGACCTTTTTTATACCCGCGAATCTTAGCTTCATTCGTTTGAGCAAATACATCACGGATATTATCGAATACTCCGGTATAAGTCGCAGGATTTGAACGAGGTGTACGGCCGATTGGTGATTGATCAATATCGATCACTTTTTCCAAATGCTCCATACCTTCTATTGTTTTATGCTTACCTGGTTTTTGTTTGCCTCTATGCAACTTCATAGAAAGCGATTTATATAGGATCTCATTTATAAGTGTACTTTTGCCAGACCCGGATACGCCTGTAACAGCTGTGAACAGACCTAATGGGATTTGTGCATTTACATTTTTTAAGTTATTTTCTTCTGCACCTTTTATCTTTAAGAAGCGTTCATCCGGTTTTCTTCTCTCAGCGGGAAGTGGAATGAATTTTTTGCCAGACAAATACTGTCCTGTTAATGACTTACCGCTTTTCATCACTTGCTTAGGTGTCCCCTGTGAGACAATTTGACCGCCGTGAGCACCAGCTCCTGGCCCGATATCAATTAAATAATCAGCTGCGAGCATTGTATCTTCATCGTGCTCCACTACAATCAGGGTGTTATCCAGATCCCTCATACGCTTCAGCGTATTGATTAACCGATCGTTATCACGCTGGTGAAGACCGATAGAAGGCTCATCCAGTACATAAAGCACGCCGGTTAGAGCGGATCCAATCTGCGTTGCCAGTCTGATACGCTGAGCTTCGCCTCCTGATAGTGTTCCGGCAGAACGGGACAATGTTAAATAATCCAGTCCGACGTTCGCGAGGAAACTGAGTCTTTCAGAGATTTCTTTTAAGATCATACGGGCAATGGTTTCTTCTTTTTCAGTCAATTCAAGTCCATCAAAGAATTCCTTTGCTTCGGTTACGGAATAATCAGTGGTTTGACCAATATGTTTTCCGTTGATTAATACAGCTAGGGCCTCTTCATTCAAGCGGTTGCCTTTACACTTAGGACAGGGTTTTTGAGCCATATATTTTTCCATTTGCTCACGGATAAAATCAGAACTCGTTTCACGATATCGACGAGAAATATTGGGAATAACTCCTTCAAAGAAAATCTCATTTTCACGCACTTTTCCGAAATCATTTTCATAACGGAAGTAAACTTTTTCATCGCCGCTTCCATATAAAATTCGTTCCATATGTTCCTTCGGTAAATCCTGAATAGCTACATCCATATTTATGCCATAATGATCTGCTACACTTTTCAGGAGTTGAGGGTAATACTGGGAGCTGGTTGGCTCCCACGCCGCAATAGCATGTTCTTTCAGGGAACGAGACCAGTCGGGTATGACCAGGTCAATATCTACTTCTAACTGTGTACCGAGGCCATCACACCGATTACAGGCCCCGTAAGGACTGTTAAAAGAGAACATCCTCGGCTCCAATTCACTTACAGAAAAACCGCAGATTGGACAGGCATGATGTTCAGAGAAAGACAATTCTTCCTCTCCAATAACATCCACCAGGGTATGCCCCCCGCCTAGTTTTAAGGCCGTTTCAATTGAATCGGATAGCCGGCCTTCAACTCCTTCTTTAACCACAATCCGGTCCACAACTACTTCAATTGAGTGTTTTTTATTTTTATTTAAGTTTATTTCCTCGGAAATCTCACGCATTTCTCCATCTACTCGCAGACGAACGTACCCTTCTTTCTGCAATTGTTCAAATACTTTGGCGTGCTCTCCTTTTCGCCCTGAGACCACCGGGGAGAGAATTTGCATTTTTGTTCTTTCTGGATACTCCATAATTTGATCAACCATCTGCTGTACGGTCTGCGAATTAATTTCAATTCCATGTTTTGGACAAGTAGGGCGGCCTACTCGTGCGAACAGCAGACGAAGATAATCATAAATTTCAGTTACCGTCCCCACTGTTGACCTGGGGTTACGACTGGTGGTTTTCTGATCAATCGAAATGGCTGGAGAAAGGCCTTCTATGGAGTCCACATCCGGTTTATCCATTTGTCCTAAGAATTGCCGTGCATAGGCACTTAGAGACTCGACATAACGTCGCTGCCCCTCCGCGTAGATGGTATCGAACGCTAAAGAAGACTTTCCGGAACCGGACAACCCTGTCATAACGACCAGTTTATTCTTAGGAATATCAATATCAATCCCTTTTAGATTGTGGGCCCGGGCTCCTTTAACACTAATATGCTTGCTAGCCATACTTCCTCATCCCTCCGCTTTTAATTCCAATAATATATCACGTAATTCAGCCGCTCTTTCGAAGTCTAAATCTCGAGCCGCCTGCTTCATTTCTGTTTCCATATTGTCAATCGTTTCCTGACGTTCTTTCTTCGTCATTTCAGAAGGGCGTTTCATACCGCTGTCGTAAGAACCTTCTTCTTCGGAAACGGCCGTTGCTTTAATAACATCGCGGACTTCTTTGTGGATTGTTTTCGGTGTAACCCCATGTTCTTCATTATAAGCAATTTGCTTTTCACGACGCCTGTATGTTTCATCAATTGCAAACTGCATCGACTTCGTAATTTTATCCGCGTACATAATGACACGTCCGTTTTCGTTACGTGCCGCTCTTCCAATCGTCTGAATCAGGGAACGATCCGACCTCAAGAACCCTTCTTTATCAGCATCGAGAATAGTAACTAAAGAAACCTCAGGGATGTCAAGCCCTTCTCTAAGCAGGTTAATACCGATGATTACATCGTATTTACCAACACGGAGATCGCGTATAACTTCTATTCTTTCCAGTGTTTTAATTTCAGAGTGCAAGTAAGCAACTTTGATACCAAGTTCTTTCAAATAATCCGTAAGGTCTTCAGACATTTTCTTCGTTAACGTTGTTACAAGAACCCGTTCGTTTCTTTCGGCACGCTTGTTAATTTCGCCTACAAGATCATCGATTTGTCCATGAATCGGGCGCACATCAATTTCAGGATCAAGCAGACCAGTCGGCCGGATGATCTGTTCAATAACTTTAGGCGTATGTTCTAATTCATATGGTCCTGGAGTAGCAGATACATATGTGATTTGATTAATATGATTTTCAAACTCCGGGAACTTCAGCGGCCGGTTATCGAGCGCTGAAGGTAATCGGAAACCGTGATCAAC
Source organism: Halobacillus sp. B29 (assembly GCF_052246755.1). Classification (NCBI taxonomy): domain Bacteria; kingdom Bacillati; phylum Bacillota; class Bacilli; order Caryophanales; family Bacillaceae; genus Halobacillus; species Halobacillus sp. B29. The sequence goes on along the minus strand of NZ_JBQQCM010000006.1, from coordinate 113,114 downwards.
AAGTACCTGTTTACGTGCCTGGTCCCCATTGTACATACCCCGTACTTGAGGAAGTGTAACGTGTGACTCATCTGCCATAATCATGAAATCATCTGGAAAGTAATCCAGGAGTGTGTATGGAGTTGCGCCTGGCTCACGAAATGTCAGATGACGAGAGTAGTTTTCGATCCCTGAGCAAAAACCCATTTCATTCATCATTTCTAAATCATAGTTTGTCCGCTGCTCTAAGCGCTGAGCTTCAAGCAGTTTATTTTGCTCACGTAATTCTTTTACGCGCTCAATCATTTCCTGCTCTATATTTACAATTGCTTTTTTTAGTTTGGATTCTCGTGTTACGAAGTGAGAGGCTGGGAAGATCGCTACATGCTCACGGTCGCCCATAACTTCTCCAGTCAGAACATCAATTTCGCGAATCCGATCGATTTCATCACCGAAAAACTCGACACGTATAGCATGCTCTTCACGTGAAGCCGGTATAATTTCAACAGAATCCCCGCGTACGCGGAACGTTCCCCTCTGGAAGTCAATATCGTTGCGGGCATATTGGATGTCTACAAGGTTACGTAATAATTCGTCACGGTCCTTTTCCATTCCTGAACGGATTGATAGCACCTGGCTTCGATATTCGTCTGGAGAACCTAAACCGTAAATACACGATACACTGGCCACAATAATAACGTCGTTTCGTTCAAACAAAGCTGAAGTTGCCGAGTGTCTCAGTTTATCAATTTCATCATTGATACTCGCATCTTTTTCTATAAATGTGTCAGAAGAAGGCACATAGGCCTCCGGCTGATAATAATCATAATAACTGACAAAATATTCGACAGCGTTGTTTGGAAAGAACTCTTTAAACTCGCTGTAGAGCTGTCCGGCCAGCGTTTTATTATGGGCAATGATTAATGTAGGTTTATTAACTTCCTGAATCACGTTGGACATAGTGAACGTTTTCCCTGTCCCTGTCGCCCCTAAAAGAGTCTGGTGCTTTTCCCCGCGATTAATTCCATCTACAAGTTCCTGAATCGCTCGCGGCTGATCTCCTTGCGGGGAATATTGTGAAACCAATTCGAATTTATTCTCCATGACGAAAACCTCCGTTCTTAACTAGTCATCATTAGTTTACCACATTAGTTTATCATTCTAACATTAAACGAACAAACATTCGGTGCTAAGCAGGTCCAGACTCTTCTCGTAATAAAGAAACTCTTGAGAAATTTTCATTTCTCAAGAGTTTCTTGGTTATTCTTCCTTCGCAATCAGAATTTGACCAGTTTTACTTTCCTGTAAGAGGGTCTTCATAATAGTGGTTGAAAGTTTTCTTAATGGGTAAGGTTTGACCAGATACCCTTCCACTTCGATATCTGGAACTTCCGACGATTGACTGAGCGCACTTGAGATAAATATAGGAACGTCAGACAGGTGATTATAGGTCTTAATAGCTTGTATAATATCCCATCCAGAAGTTTGATCAGCTAAGGTTAAATCAATAATAAATACATCCGGCTTCATTTTATCCAATTCATTCAGAGCTGATCGTCCTTCATTGTAATGAGAAACTTTAATACCAGCGTCCCCTAATTCATCTTTTATTAGCTGGGATAAATTAATATCATCTTCCATAAGGATAACATGCGGGACTTTTTCAACCGGACCATCTTCATTTTTCAACGGTTCATGTAAGGGAAAGGTAATGGAAAATACGCTGCCTTCTCCCTGTTCTGAGAGTACAGATATACGTCCATTATGAATCTCTGCAATTTCCTTACTAATAGCAAGCCCAAGACCCGTACCGCCGATCTTACGCTGGCTTGAGTTATCCACTCTATGAAACTTAGTAAATAGCTTCGTAACTTCATGTTCCGGAATGCCCAGACCTTCATCCGCTACATGTACGTAAACGTTGGATTGATCGTTATTTATAGCTACTACCACTTCTCCTCCATCCGGGGAAAACTTAATGGCATTCCCTATGATGTTATTCATCAACTGTATAATCTTCTCACGATCTGCGTGGATCTTTGAAGTTAATGTCTGATCTGTGAGCACCAACAGGTGGTCTGTGTGAGTGATACGTAAGTTTTCTACCACTTCTTCTACCAGAGTTCCCAATTCTACTACTTCTTTATGGAAAGTAGACTTCCCCGACTCCATACGCTGCAGATCCAGAAAATCGTTAATAAGGTTTGTCAGCCGCTTTGCTTCACCGTGAATGGTATTTAAATATTTCTTTCTCCGGTTTTCCGGCAGATCACGGTGAATCATTAATTCCGTATATCCAAGGACACTCGCCAGTGGAGTTCGTAATTCATGACTCACTGTACTAACCAGGTTTGTTTTCATCTGGTTGACTTCAAATTCCGAAGTAATGTCACGGAATACAAATAAAATGCCTTCTTTTTCATGTTGATGATAAATAGGTTCCGCATAGACCTCAATTATGCGAAACTCCTCTTCAGCACCTATCTCTATTCTCACACTGCTCTTTGGATGATCATCAGTGAATACCATTCCTCTGCAAAAGGCTGCGAAGCTTTCCACATTTGTGATGTAGGAAGAAATTTGATTTAGCCAATCTTCAAACTCCACCTTTAACCAATTCTCTTGCTCCATGTATGGAAGGCCAAGGAATGTCAGCCAGTTTTGATTGTATTGCACGAGCTTTCCTGCTTCATCTACAAACAGAATTCCTTCATTTATATTATCTATGATATCCTGATTCAATTGACGGTTAATTTCTGATTGTTCATAAGAATCAATTCTTTCGATGTATAATGAAACTCGCTGCAAAATGGACGTAATTCCATTAATCTCTTCTTTTTCATAGGAAGTTCCTATCCTTGTAGCTACAAAGAACGCCTCCAGTTTATTTCTGGAATTAAATACAGGTACATAGAGATCATAACTTTTACTAGATTCATTAAAATAACCCTCTTCATAGATCGTCATTTTACGCTCCCGGATGTAAGGGACACGTTGAGCCCGTAAGCGCTGTACCGCATGAGCGAAAGAATTTATAATATCATCCTTCAAATCTTCCTCTCTTAAACCAATTTTCGCGTAACCACCAGAATCAAGCAGCATAAAGATTCCATGGTCGAATGGATATAAAATAGAGAGCTGGTAAATGACCTGATCCAGCAAAGACTGCTTGTCCATGGTGGTTGAAAGCGTCTGGTTCATAGAATTCAATTTCTCCACTGTACTTCTTGCCTTCTCTGTCTCACTTAAAGAATCCTTTAACCGCTCCTGGGCCTGTTTTATATCAGTGATATCTTTCTGAATAACAATAAATTGTTCGACTTTGCCAACCTCATTTATGTAAGGGACTACAGTGGTGTTTGTATAAAAAAAACCTCCACCTTTACGGTTACACCTCACCTCTCCTTTCCACACCTTTCCGTGTTCCACTCCTGGGAAGGCTTTCTTTACATCCGTATGATCGTAAGACTCCTCCGTTAAGCTTAAGAAATGACGCCCCTCCAACTCACTTACTGAATAATCCGATGCTTCCGCTAATTTACCGTTACAGGTTTGAATCCATCCATCTTCGTCCAATATAGCGACAATGGAGGACTCATTTAAAGCCAAGTCCTTGTTTCGTAAATCATTTACATAGGATTCAAGCATTTCCTGTTGGGCCATCAGTTCTTCATTTTGAGCAGAAAGATTGTCTTCCCTTTCTCCAATTTCCTTGGCCATATATTGAAAGGAGCGTGTCAATGTACCAATTTCGTCTTTTCGCTTACTCGAAGGTAACTCATCATAATTTCTTCCTGCAGCTAATGATTCAGATGCTATCGAAAGTTCAGAAAGCGGTCGTCCTATCCCCCGGCTCAATGTTCTTGAGGCAATTGATAGGATGAAAACTACAAGAACCATTAGGGCAAAAAGCAAATAAGAAATCAAGTCCATCCGCTCAAGGAAATTGTCATTTTCTGAGGTTAACGTCTGTTGAGCTTCATTCGATATATCTTCGAGTGTTTGGATAATTTCATTAATTTGTTCGGTTGTATTAGCGAGACTGAGTTGCCGAACTTCTTCCATATTCCCGTTTTCTACAGCCATCTCTACTTTGGGAATTAGACTTTGCCAGTAATATTTCAAAAACAGATTAAGATCAGAAAAAAGTTCAATCCGTCCATTAGACCAATTCATTCCCTGAGCTTCGGATAAATATCCGTCAAGGTTTTCCCGCGCCTGTTTTGCTTGGAGCAGTTCATTATTATTATTGAATGCTATGTATCCACGAGTTCGAAAAACCATGGTCTGATACTCTTCTTTAATATTGCGTAAAACGTTTCGCTTATCTACTAATTCAGCCGTCAACGTCTCATGCTGGATCTTATTGGAGTACTGTAAATAAAATAGGACCGACGTAGCTAGACAGGTGGCAGTCACTACTACCAGCATGACTATAAAGAATTTTCTGCGAATCGATTTTTGGAAGTAATCCATCATGTCAGGATTTCCTCTACTAATTGGATTAATTCAATTGGACTGAAAGGCTTTCCCATAAAATACTGAATGCCGGCGTTCTTAGAAATCTCCACATCAGACTCCTGAGTTTTAGCGGTTAACATAACGATAGGTGGTCGATTTTTACAACCTTCACTTATCTTTTCGGCTACTTCTATCCCAGTCAATCCTGGCATCATGTAATCCAGAATAACTAAGTCCAACGTGTCATGCTGCAGGATCTCCAACGCTTCTCTGCCGTCTTCAGCTACTGTTATGATATACCCTTCATCTTCAAGTGTATCTGTGATCAGCATTCTGAGCACCTCTTCATCATCTGCTACTAAAATGCGTTTTTTCATCTTTTTCCTCCCTTATGGCGTTGAATCAGCCTGCGGATTCGTGCGACTAATTCATCTGTGCTGAAAGGTTTGGTCATATAATCATCCGCTCCGATATTCAGCGCTTTTATTATATCCTTTCCTTTCTGTCTCCCCGTGAGCATAATAACTACGGTTTCCTGATCATGACACCTAATCTGTGATAATACCTCCAGCCCATCCATCCCCGGAAGTACCCCATCAAGAAGGACAACGTGTTTATATTTGCCGTCATGATCGTCTTTCAAAAAACTTTCTCCGTCCTTATATGCGTGAACTTGCACAGAGTGATCAAAGTAACTCATTGTTTGAAGCCTGTCAGACAGAATCTCTCTAATGATTGAATCGTCATCAACAACAGAAATATGGACTAGCTTTTTTTCTGCATTCGAAACCTTGGGTATATCCCGATTCTGCTCGTATATAGTGACGGTTCCTTTTCCAGAACGCTTTCCCCTGTACAAAGCCAAGTCAGCTTGCACAATCAGGTCTTCCATTTTTGAAACGGATTTGTTCATCTCTGTTAATCCCGCTGTAAAGCTTAAAGAGAACTCATAGTTCTTATAGGTATGAACAATCGATTTAAATTTTTCTAACATATTTCCCAGTCGCCTTTTCGCCTGTGTTCTGCTTATGACAGGCATTACTACAATAAACTCTTCGCCTCCATAGCGAATCACACTGTCTTCTGGGCGAGTAGAAGCATGTAAAACTTCAGATAGCTGGACTAACACTTCATCCCCTACAGTATGTCCATAGCTGTCATTTACATTTTTAAAATCATCTAAATCAAGAATGGCTAGACAGAATGTTTCCTCATTTCTATGGAACGTGCGCTTCTTCCGTTCAAGTAAATCCTGGAGGTACGTCCGGTTATAGGCTTTAGTCAATTTATCGGTAGTTATTTGTTTTTTTAAAGATCGTACGTGTAAGAGCCGGTTTCGAATGAGAGTAGTAAAGACTTCAAAATCAATAGGCTTCGGGATAAAATCGAGAGCTGATGTTTCATACACTTTTTTTGCTAATTCGGAAGAACCATCTTCGCTGATAATTATGACAGGAGTTAAAATACTTGTAGCCTGTGTACTGATTTCTTCCAATATTTCTAGGCCGTTTTTATTTTCTAAGTAAAAATCAATCACGACTAAATCCGGCGTTTCATCATAAAACAGATTCAGTGCCCGTTCCTCTGTGGCAGCAATAAGGATATTGTAGCCGTGACTTTCCATATTGTTACGAAAATGATGCAGGAAATCTAAATTATTTTCTAAAATTAAAATCGTAGGCTGCTTTTCTTCTTTTTGAAAGACGGGCACTTCCTGTGCCTTCCAAGAGAGGTCTAATCCCTTATTAAAAGCAGCATGAAGAAAAATCGGCTGCAATAACTCCGACCATGAACCTTCTTGCCAGCTTGCTGTAGAGGCTTGGTTTACGTGATCCATTACTTTTTCGGCTTCTGATGATAATTCCGGGAGCTGTATAGAAGCAGCCGTTCCTTTTACAGAGTGAAGAAATTTGTAGATCTCTTTTTCTTCTACAAAGGGGCGTTCCTGCCAGGTTTCAATTTTTTTAGACACATTAGTTAAGAATAATTTCTGATATTTTTCAAAGGATTGCACATTTCCACTCCTATTAAAATCAATCACTTTTTATCGATTGGGCTAATGTTCATTATAATAGATTTTCGAAAACAATGGGTATAATTTCCTGTAAAAAAACCACTACAAAAGTTTTGTAGTGGTTGTCCTATTTTTATTCGAATGTCTGATTGTACTGGTTCACTTCAAAGAGATCGGTCAATTCTATATCAGGGTGTTTATCCTCAAACCAGCGAAGTGAGAAATCATTTTTGAAAAGAACTAAGGGATTGCCTTCCCGATCTTCGGCCAACATGTTCCGCTCATCAAATAGAGATTCATCAACCTGATCTTCCCGCAGCCAGCGGGGGATGCGCTCTCCGATCGAAGTCAACTCTATATCCACATTGTACTCATTCTTCATACGATATTCGAAGACTTCATACTGAAGTTCCCCGACTGCTCCAATAATATAATCTTCAAAGCGATAACGTTTAAACAGCTGAATAGCTCCTTCTTGCACCAGCTGTTCCAATCCTTTTCTGAATTGTTTGGACTTCATTACGTTCTTGGCCGTTACTTTCTTGAACAATTCCGGCGGGAACTGAGGCAATTCATCGTATTCGAAATTTGATTTACCGGTAACGATGGTGTCCCCAATACGGTACACATTCGGATCATAAATTCCGATAATATCTCCCGCATAACCTTCTTCAACCGTTCCGCGGGATGAGGCGACAAACTGCTGGGATTGCGCCAGCTTAAAAGATTTTCCTGTACGCGACAAGGTTACGTTCATGCCACGTTCGAATTTACCTGAGCAAACTCTTACGAAGGCTATCCGGTCTCTGTGCTGTGGATTCATATTCGCCTGGATTTTGAATATAAATCCAGAGAATTCTTCGTGGTCCGGTGAAACAATCCCTTCCGTTGACTTCCTTGGGGCAGGTTCCGGAGCCATCTCAATGAATGAATTAAAGAATGTTTCCACACCGAACGGCGCGAGGGCGCTCCCGAAGAACACAGGAGTCTGGTCCCCTCTCATTACTTTATCCATGTCAAAACCGTCTCCTGCTTCATCCACAAGCAGCATTTCTTCTTCCGCTTCCTGAAAGGTAGCATTTTCAGAAAGCTCTGGATGTTGGTCCAGTTGGTCATAAGGAATATAAGCTTCTTCTTCATTACCGGTATAATGAACAAATTGCTCATTATTACGGTCGAATACACCAAGAAATCGTTTACCCATGCCCGCCGGCCAGGTCATTGGATAAGTCTCGATGTTCAATGTTTCTTCAATTTCTTCCATTAACTCAAACGGCTCACGACCTTCACGGTCCATTTTATTAATAAATGTGAAGATCGGAATGCCCCGCATTTTACATACTTTAAATAATTTCAATGTTTGGGCTTCAATTCCTTTAGTTCCGTCGATCACCATAACCACACTGTCAACAGCGGTCAGGGTACGATACGTATCTTCACTGAAATCTTCGTGCCCGGGCGTATCAAGTATATTAACCTGGTAGCCTTTGTAAGGAAAATTCATTACACTAGAAGTAACGGAAATTCCTCTTTGCTTCTCAATTTCCATCCAGTCAGAGGTAGCGAACTTTCCTGACTTTTTACCTTTCACTGTACCAGCTGAACGAATGAGATTACCGAATAACAACATTTTCTCAGTCATGGTCGTTTTCCCAGCATCAGGGTGGGATATAATAGCAAACGTACGGCGTTTTTTCATTTCGTCTTGAATATTCATCGTCATATCCTCCATATTATTATTCATTCGGGTGACTTACGTAAGGTAGGATATACGTATCACATTGGCCGATTCACTCCATAAAAAAACCGCTCACTCGATTGAGCAGTAATCTCGAATTTATAAAACTCATACTTTGAAAGTTAGCACAACCATGCATTAAAATCAATCAAGAATCAATGATATCCCCTATTTTCGCTTGCATAAATTCCCACCTCAGGTCATCCAGGATATGGAAGACCTGAGGTGGGAATTTATGGGGGACCTGAGGTAACAGATATAGTCAATTATCATCTGGTCAAACCTGTTATAATAGAGGAAATACTGATAGTAAGGATGCCATTTATGCAATCGTACTTATTACAACCAAGTGATATCAAGAAAATAACCGGCCACACTTTTTACAAACGTGGTAAACAATATTATGAATCAAAGAAAGTCTATGGACTTTCTTATAACGGAGCTATTCGCTCCTGGCGGGCTGTCGTTGCAGGGACGCACGATTACGAAGTGCGTGTTTTCTTTTTTGAAGAGGATGATGTTGAAGCCACCTGCGAATGTGAAGCTTACAACAATTACTATACCTGTAAACATATCGCTGCCGTCTTAATAGCTATCCGGGAACGTGCCCTAGAGGAACTTGGGCCCAAGCTGGCCGTAAAAGGACGCCAGGCGAAGAAAGAAACAAACCATGATCGTCTGTTTGCCATGCGCTTGTTTGAAACTTTCCGCCAGCGCCAGGAAAACCGTCAGACAGAAGGCTTGAAGAAGCCCATTCAAATTCAATACTTTCTTCATCTTCAATCTATGCTTGGGACCAAGAATTTAAGTGTTGAATTAAAGTTTGGTGAAGGCTATCCATATGTCATAAAAGACATTCGTGAGCTGCTTGAGCATATCCAAAAAGCTCAGCCTTACAGAATATCCAAAAAGTTCACTTTCGACCCAGCCGACCATGTTTTCGAAGAAAAAGATAAAGAAATCCTGTCTTTGTTACAGCAAGCCTATGAGCAAGAACGTTTTTACGAGCAGCAATGGACACAAAACGATAAAAAAACCTTGCGTATCTCCCCGGTGCTGGCCCAAAACCTACTGCCCAGGCTTGAGGAGCAACAAGCTCAAGTGTCTGTTAAAGGTGAACTGGCTGGTCCACTGAGCTATAAAACGGAATTCCCTGAGCTGTCTTTTTATATATCAGAAGAACGCGGTCATTTTCATATGCATATGAATCATTTGAAAAGCTATGATTATTTAGCTGACTATCACCTTTTATACAAGGAAGGCACGTTCTATGCGCTCGATCCACAGAAAGAGGAAGTGCTCGGAACGCTATACACTCTGCTTCCTTATAATTCAAATGGGAACCACACCGTGAGTCATTCTGATATGGAAGGCATTGTTTCTTATGTACTTCCAGAGCTTGAAACCATAGCCGAAGTACAACTGGATCAAACAGCTCAAAAAAAGATCAGTCAGCATCCGCTACAGGCAGAAGTCTATCTGGATTTCTTCCAGTGGACACTAACGATTAATGTCCGTTTTCGCTACGGCGATCTGCTTATTGATCCTTTCAAACAGAACTCTGCTCCCAATCAGACTATCGTTCAGCGAAACAGTACAACAGAACAGGCCATCATCCAGATTATTGAATCGGCCGAATTTAAATTTGATGGAGAAATCGTTTATATTGAAGAAGAAGAAGCCCTTGACACTTTCTTTTCAGACTACTTACAAAGATTGAAAGAGCATGCTGAAGTTTATCTATCTTCTTCTGTCCGTTCGCTGCTTGCCGAACAGGATCATGAGCTCAAACCTTCTGTGCAAATGGAAAGCGATGGCAGCTGGCTGGACATCAGTTTCGGCATTGATGGAATAAGTTCAGAAGACGTAAGCGCTGCAATGAAAGCTGCGATTGAGCGTAAAAAGTACTATCGGCTCTCTGACGGAAGTTTACTTTCATTGACCTCAGAATCCTTCGAGCGTTTTCAGAGACTGGCAGATGAACTCGACCTCTCAGCTAAGGATATAGACAGCAGTGAGCTGCATGTTTCCCAAGCCCGTACACTTCAAGTAGATGATGTATTGCAGCCTGAAGAATCAGAGCGGGATCAGAAGTTTACTAAACTGGTGGAGCGTCTTCAGTCTCCAGAAACGTTTAATTTAAATAAACCAGCTGGTTTACAAGCAGATCTACGCCCTTATCAGATGACGGGATTCCGTTGGATGAAAACTCTTGCTACCTATGGATTAGGCGGGATTCTAGCAGATGATATGGGCTTAGGTAAAACCATTCAAGCCATTACTTTTCTTCTTCATGAAAAAGAAGAGGGCGTCTTGAATGCACCCGTCATAATTATTACACCAGCTTCACTCGTCTATAATTGGAAAAAGGAACTCGAAAAGTTTGCACCAGAATTGACCGTCCAGATCATCTCCGGAGATCCTAGCGTCCGTCAGCAGATGATTACAGAGGGATCAGCAGACGTGTGGATTACCTCTTATCCTCTGCTTCGTCAAGATGCAAAATTTTATGAAACGACCCAATTTCACGCTATGATTCTGGACGAATCACAGGCTATAAAAAATGATACAACGAAGACTGCTTCTGCCGTTCGAACGATCCGCTCCAGGCATCGCTTTGCTTTAAGTGGTACGCCTATTGAAAATTCACTTCAGGAACTATGGTCGATTTTCAGAACCATTATGCCTGGGTTTTACACAAGCAAGAAGAAGTTCATGCAGATGAAGCCGGAAAAAATTGCCCGCATGACCCGTCCCTTTATACTCCGGCGTATGAAAACCGAAGTGCTGGATGAACTGCCGGATAAAATTGACACGGTCCAGTATTCAGAACTTACCCGGGAGCAAAAAGAGGTTTACCTGGCCTACTTGGAACGTATTCAAAACGACATCGAGGAAACCATTGCTACAAAAGGAATTCAGCGCGGAAAAATTGAAATTCTTGCCGGTCTTACACGCTTGAGACAAATTTGCTGTCACCCTTCTCTGTTCCTTGAGAATTACGAGGGCGGCTCAGGTAAATTGGACCAACTGAAAGAGCTGGCTCACGAAATGAAAGAAAGCGGACACCGCTTACTCATCTTTTCCCAATTTTCCAGTATGCTGACATTATTGCATAAAGAACTCTCGAATGATGGTATTGACGGCTTCTATTTAGACGGAAGTACGAAAGCTGACAAACGGATGGACATGGTGGATCAGTTCAACCAGGGAGAAAAAGATGCATTCTTTATCTCCCTGAAAGCCGGAGGAACAGGCTTAAATCTGACTGGTGCTGATACTGTAATTTTGTACGATTTATGGTGGAACCCGGCGATTGAAGAACAAGCCGCAGGCCGTGCTCATCGAATTGGGCAGGAAAGAGTTGTACAAGTAATCCGTATGATTTCAGAAGGTACCATTGAAGAACGCATTTACCAACTGCAGCAAAAGAAACGAGATCTCGTAGACCAAATCATTCAACCAGGAGAATCTATGCTTACTTCACTAAGTGAAGAGGAGATACAAGAACTATTTAAGTAATAAAAGCCTGCGGAACACGTTTCCGCAGGCTTTTATTGTATTTTTTATATGTTATATATTTAAAATGTAAAGTTAATTATTTCTCATATAAGAGGTGTGTAGATCATGACCACCAAACAAATGTTAATCCTCTTTTCCCTTTCTGCAAGTTTACTTTTAGTTAGAGGACTTTCCCAGATCTACTTGCTTGTTCAAAACATTGAAGTGCAAACAGTATTATGATCGTTACTGGCTTTAATTCTTTTAGGAAGGGTCATCTTTACGCTTTATAAGGAAATAAAGCTGGGCATCCCATTTAATGACGAACGCTCAAAAATGCTCAAACTGTTCGCTGCGGGGCACGCTTATTTTTATTCTTAATTTTTATGGATCGCCTTGTTCGCATTTAAAAAAACATTTTCAAACAGATGAACGGCTAATGAACGGCCTCGGAGGCATGGTAATCCTATTAGCATTTTCGTGGTTAAAGTCCAAGAAACAGAGCGGAACAATGGAATGAGAATACGGATAAAAGAGTTTCGAGCCAGGCATGACTTAACGCAAGCGGATCTTGCGCGAATAGTTCATGTGAGAAGGGAGACTATCGTTTTCCTTGAAAAAGGAGAATATAACCCTTCTCTCAAATCAGCTGCTAAAATTGCTTATCAATTTCGGGAACCAATAGAAAATGTTTTTCTTTTTGATGAAGATGATCCATTGAAAAAACCTCGCTGTAACAGCGAGGTTTTTTAATAAGTTAAATAGGTTTCTTTTGCAGTTTAAACCAGTAACCGCCCAATATGCTTGCTCCAATAACCATTGTGACCGTCGATAGGATCATGTGAATAGACGAGGCTACAACAACGTTGCCAGTTACCACAATCACGAATCCTACTACCGCATTTAACAGCAGTGAAAATAGATACAGCCAGGATAGCGTTACATGATATTTGAATTTAGATGCGTATATAACAAACCATACAGCCGCTACTAATATGACAATTGTTGCGACCCAGTGAAGAGAATATACCATATTTGCAATTGCTTCACTTTTGATCAGATATTCGACTGCCGGAATATCAAGCATAACATTACTCGCACGACTGTGTTTGAAAAATGCTCCTAAAATGACTTGCATAACGTAGATACTGAAACCTATTATAAACGTCCTGTAACTCATAGATATGGTGGACCAGCTCGTACGGTCCAGCTCAATTTTTTTCTCGTGAAGGCTATAGCTTAACAGTACAAGCACAATCAACAGAATTTGGCTGAACGTAACATCAAGCGTGGTGAAACCTGGAGGCGTACCTAGAAGAACATTAAAGCCTCCAACTAAGGATTGAAATACCAGCAAGCCCAAACTTAACATGGCTAAAATAAGCACAGTCTTACGTTTACGGTGTTTATATATTGCCCCGACCGCATTGATGAACGTAAGCACGGCGAGTAAAGGAACCATTAGTCTGTGAGAATATTCTATAAGAACGTGATAATCAGTAAAATCAGGTATGACTGAACCATTACAGAATGGCCAGGAGGTTCCGCACGCATCCCCGGAATTTGTAGCTACCACAAGATTTCCAAGAATAAGAGCGAGGAACGTGACAAACGTAGTTAAAATTGAAAATTTCTTCATCGTCTTACCCTTTCTCTATATATAATGACGATCGTCAATACATTGCAGCATTCATATAAAATCATATCATGAAAGTCGAATAATAGAGAATGATAAACCCCATCATGCTCATGAACTTTTTGTGAACGAACGCTTTTTTCGGATTTTCTTCACAATTAAATAAACGAGGGAGAGAAAAATGAGAAGCATATTGATCAATGAGAAGATGTCTGCATAATGTTCATCATTCCAATATGACACCCTGCTTCTGAAAATATAGGAGCTTACCGGATAAAATATGGGTACGGCATCCTCCACATGAGTAAGGAGGTCAACCACTATGTGGCCAAGCCAGCCATACATCAGAGCAGACATTTTTGTGAGCTTACGGCCTTTCCAAACAAGAACGACAGTGAATATAACAATCCATATAAATATAGAATGACCAGCCTGCCGCAGAATACTCACTACTGGATGTTCAAACAACTCATGAACAATTCCAAACAGGGATTTTAAAGGATCGGGGTCATCTATGACCTGAAATGCATTACGCGAAATACATAAGTATAGAAACATGACATAATAAACGATATCCGGTAAAATACTTCCAATTATAAACCAGCCAGTATGTTTTTGTTTTCGGCTCACAAAAAAAGTCCAGTACCCATGGTGAAGTGTATTCATTTCATCGTCTCCCCCTCTATTAGCTTGCAGCATACTTCTTCGTTTGAGTGGGACTAAGAAAAACAGAGACGACAGAAAAATAACAGTCGACTCTCATAGAAAAAGCCCACCTTGCAACAAAAAGGTGGGCTTAATTGACTCAGTTACTCTCTATCGTTAATTACCAGAATCGTTGGCAATTTTCCATGTTCCGAGACGTCTTGGATCTCCGCCGCCGTACATTTGGGTCACATCCCCATTCGTACGAATGCCAAGACCCTGTATGCCTCCATAAAATACGGGAGAATCGTGCGTGATAACAGAGTAATCCATTTCACTTCTTAAACGGTTTACAGCTCCCTGATCCACCATGTTTTCCAAGTGGACAACGTTATCTGCCGTATAGAACCGAGAACGACTGATTGCCTGCTGGAGTGTAAGCTTTTCGCCTTCCTCCGTTACTCCATACTCGTATTGAATCAGTGACTGAAGGAGCATTGCAGGAATTCTCGATCCACCCGGTGAACCAATACCTAGAACGGCACGACCGTCTTCAGCAAAAACTAATGGAGATACGAAAGAACGAGGCCGCTTACCAGGCTCATAGTCGTTCATAGCGCCATCTACGGTGTCAAAGTTACTCATTTGGTGGTTCATAAAGAACCCTTCAATGTAGCGACCAGATCCAAAGAATTTCCCAAGTGAGTTTGTGGCAGACACCATCATGCCATTCTTATCCACTACGACGAAATGAGTGGTGTTTCTGGAATCTGCTTTTTCACCAGGGGATGTAAGAATTTCAGCTGAACTGGTGAGTTCCTGGCCACCTATATCGAATTCTTCTTCGAATAACTGGTTGGAATAACTTTCAGATGTTAGTTTCTCCTGGTTCACGTCCACAAACTTAGGATCTCCCAAAGTATGAACACGGTCGGAATAAACACGGTTTACAATCTTATTCACAAGATGAATATAAATATCTTTATATTGAGGCTGGTTCACAACTTCCTGCATGTTTTCCGGCATGTTTCCAGCTAAAAATGCAGGAAGCTCCCCATTTTCATTTCCAAATTCTGTTCGCAGAACTTCATCCAGGTTTTTATCTAATTTTTCAAGCATTTGAAGAGCCTGGATGACGATTATACCGGAAGTCGGTGAAGAACCGGCAAATACTTGCTGACCATTAAAGTTACCAGAAGGAGCCACACGTTCTTCAACCTCATAAGCTGCTAAGTCATTCGGTCCGAAGTTAACCTGCTGTTTAATCTTCTCTGCAATTTCACCTTCATAGAATGCTTCCGGTCCGTTTTCCTGAAGCGTCTTAAGCGTGTTTGCCAGTTCATCCTGTATCAGTGTTTTATTCATCTCTAATGCCCGACCTTCTGGATAAAACTTATTAGATACAGCGGGATCTTCATTTCCGCTTTGGATAAATCTTCTGGAGTTTTGAAGCTGTTCGTGAAAGATCCGGCCGACTTTCACGCCATCTTCACTATGTGTCACTGCATCATCTAACAGCGTGCTCCAATCCATATTACTACCGTAATCCTCATAAATGGCACCCATCCCTTTAACAAATCCGGGCACCGCTATATCTCTATCAGGTCTCGCACCGCTTTGAGGCGCAGCTTCTCTATAGTCGTAGGTTTTAGCACCTTCGCCAGGTTCATGTACAATCATCTGGCCGCCGCCACCCATTCCTGATCCGTAAGGTTCAACAACATTTAGAACAAACGATACAGCGATTGCTGCTTCTGCTGCGTTACCGCCTTCGTCCAATACCTTCATTCCAGCTTCAACCGCAAGCGGGTGAACAGCACTTACGCCATAAACTTTAGAAGCATTTTCACCGTCTGCGTTGCTTACTTCAACTGTTTCTGATCGATCTTCTACCGTATAAGGTTCACGAAACTGGTCGAATTCTTCTTCAAAATAAAAATTCCATCCAACCAGGCCGATAAAGACAATCGCGGCAATGGTGTACGTGATTTTCAAATAATTCAAGGCACCAGCCCTCCTATCCTTCTATTACTCCAGCTTTTTTCAAATCAATAACTAATCGGTCATCCTCCATGCGCCAGTACTCATTGTCCAACTCCTTACGAAGAGTTCGGAAAATACGGAAGTCTCTTAAAGGCTTCAAGAGTCCATTCGTTTCCCGTGGACGTGTATCTGAAATTTGCATGGGTACAAAGGAGAGCTCAGCTCCACCATCTGTCAGAAAGTCCATTTGAGCCATAGTCGAATCCCTCGTTCTTGTCCATCCCTGGTCAAAAACGAAGTTTCCGAGACTATTCATAACAATGGCTGTGTTTCCATTATCCTGAGGGTTGTTCGGGTCACCTTCAACTTGCACACGCGTGACAGGCTCAAGCACGTGGGGATGGTGTCCAATGATGACATCAGCTCCCATATCCGTCATTAGATAGGATAAAGTCTCCTGCTCCTGGCTCGTGCCTCCTGCGTACTCATCCCCCCAGTGGGAATGCACCATAACCACATCGGCGTTTTCATTCGCTTCTCGAATGCGTTTTTGCAAAACGCCCAGTCCAGAACCGGTGAGAACCCCTCCGACGTATTCATTTGCACTATATCCTTGTACATAAACATCCGTAAAACCAAGGATGGCTATCGTTCGACCATTTGCTTCATAATAGTGAATTTTACCAGCATCCGTATGCTCCTCTTCTTCAGGAAAAAGATCTTCAGAGGGATCCAAAGCTTTACCTATCCCGAGTAAGTCTATATCAAGAGGCCCCATATTCTTAATGGTTTCCTCAAGAGATAGACTTCCAAAGTCCATCGTATGGTTATTCGCTAGATTCACAGAGTCGAAACCAGCTTTCGCAACGGCTTCACCTGCTCCTTTATCGGAATATAAGTGAATAGCTTTATTACGCAGCTCGAAGTCCTCCATGGTCTCTTTCACTTGAGGATTATCCGCATCAATAACTGGGTTTTCAAAGTTCCCCGTCGTATGATCCGATTCTTCAATATAAGGCTCTACATATTCAAACACTCGGCCAATCGGCTCACCACTTCTTTCAGCAGCTTCACGGACGTGCCGGCCAAGCATCATATCGCCCACCATCGATACCCTATACTCCACATCATCTGGTCTTGTATCCCCGGGCATTGTCGGCCTATCAATCCACTGATGGCCAAAAAAAGGAATAGCCAGTAGAGCCGCAACAATGAGCGAGTGGGGGGCAGCTTTTTTCTTGTGCTTTTTAGTCCATACTTTCATTTTGTACTTTATATCATTCTCGTTCATAAAAAATGCTCCTCTAAATCAAGTTATAAACTGTAATGGCCACGAACGTAAGGAAAGCAATGACGAATGTAGCACTAAAGGTCGGGAGTACTCCCTGTTTTTGAATCGAATTCGCTATAAGTCCCGGTACAATAACCCCGATCCCCCGGAGTTCCATCGTTGGGAAGGGGGTGAGCGGATACAGATAATCCATAGACATCTTCATCAAAACACCCACTGTAAGCATGGCCGCAAATTTACGGCGTCCATAAAGCACAGTAAATCTAGAAAGCACCTGCGAAACTATTAAATACGTTAATAAACTAATTAATCCTACTACCAATACATACATAACCTGATCAAAAATCAAAGCTACATATCCAGGTACTACCAAACCAGCTGGTACTACCCCTGTTTTCTCAGAGTATAATAAACTCAACAACACACCTACAACTATTGCAATATATAAATCTGTACCGAACACGACAACTCCAACTCCTTTAGCGGTATTTCACTTTACTTATTTGTTTGAAGAGTTCTTTCTTCATAAGCTTCTTCTGTGATGGTATGACTTTCTTCTTCTTCCCAGCTTGTTTGATAGTCTGATAGAGAAGGCACGATTTCAAGGTCCTGAATCGCAGCCGCCAATTCTTCTCCTCCACCGACAATATTTCCAATTCCATAAATGACACTGTTTCCAGGCAGATCTTGCAAGTGTTCTACAATAACCTCTGCAGGTTTATTCTCTAAGTTGATCATGTTCGAAGCCGAAATGCTACCATCATTGTAGGCGTTTATAACTGGATCAACGGTTTCTCCCATTACAATCAGGTTATCCATTTCAATATGGGGCAGAACTCTTTCTGCAAAATCAATCGTACGCTCGACACGGTCACTACGACAATTCATAATAACGGTTCTTTCATCCGTAGGATAATCCAATTCCTGAATTCGTTCCCAAATGTTTAATGTTGAGGTAATATCGTTCGCTGCAAACCCATTAAAGAAGTACTTAGGAGCACGCTTCTTCCCGAATCTGTGTACACGCATAGCACCCGGGTCTACAGGCGCTGTCAACATTCCTCGAAGTGCCACTTCACGATCGATCTCAAGAATGTCAGCCACGGCAAGCGAAAGCGCCGCGTTCTGAGGGAAAATCATAAACGGGAATTTCTTAAGATATTCTTCTTCAAACAGACTTTCGTCCGCAACTACAACTTTTGAATTACGGCGTCGTGCTATTTTCTCAAAATAACCTTTATATGGTGTGTCAGGGATTACTACATGTCCATTATGGGGAATGGTCGAACTAAAGGCTTCTGCAATGTCATCCAAAGTTGGGCCCATGACATCCATATGGTCTTCAATTACGTTAGCAATCACTGTAATATTTGCTTTCACAAGACGCTCCTGAAAAATCCTTTGGTACTCTGGATTTACTGCCATGCACTCACTAACAAAAGCGTCTGCTTTTCTTTTTACTACTCTTTTTGCCATTGTTTTCTGCTCACTTATATTCGGTCCTTGAAGACTTCGGACAATCGGCTCTTCTTCCTCCTGATCCCAGTAGAACATACGAGCCGAGGTTCCTGTTGTCTTACCGGCTACTCTTCTGCCATCTTCCTTTAGAATTCCCATAATTAGACGAGTAACCGTGGATTTACCCCGTATTCCATTAACCAGAATCCGGGTAGGGATTTGCTTCAAATTTCGGTCATGAGAAGACTTTTCTCTTAAACCAACGACTAGGACTATCACTGCAAAAATAGCCAGATAAACGATTTCCTCCACTACTTTTCCTCCTTAAATTTCCTTTCTGTAATGTAAGACGATATTTTATCACCTTATGTAATAAGCTAATATTCTCTATCTACGTCCTTTGTGAGTATAGATAATATTCCATACCCTATTAAACATTTTTCAAAAGGAATTTTCAAAAGTTTAATGATTATTTAGATTGAATTTGTTTTATAAGACATACGTATTTCCGGTCCCATTTGCAGGCGGTCACATCAAATTACCTGTAGTTTCCTCTCAACCCATTTACTTTTTATATCATCTGACATGGTAAATAATCTCCGCGAAAGGAGAAAAACGATGAGTTATAAGGTTTTTGTATTTGATGCGTAGGCTCAGCAAAGATCTACCGGTGTTGATAAGCCTCAAACATCTGCTTAGGAATATCCACAAAAAAAACTGGGATACAATATAGAAGAAATTTTGTTCTTCTTCAGTAACCCTTAAGACAATGCAGACAGCTTCCTTTGAATTTTCATAATGCTAAGCTTAACCGTTCTAAGCAGAAATGGCCAGAAATTGGGATAAGTCCCTTTCACACCATAACTGATTTAAACAAGGCACCGCAACAGGAACAAGCGATCTGGTGAGAGTATTAATTCACCAGGTCTTTCAAGTCGTAAAATCTAATAAATCAATTAAAATTTGACCCTCGAGTAATTCTACCATCTCTTGTCAAGACCAGTGTCTCTTCACTAATCCACTTAAAATAGCTTAACAGATTTAGACCAACTTACCCAAGGTGAATATTTATTATACACATTTACGTCATTGATCGCCTCATTCACGTAAAATCGATACCTCTAAAGATCAACATACATATCATACCATTTCCCACCAATAATTCTACACCATTCTACAAAAAGGTGAAACAAAAAAAGCAATGGAAAAGTATTTTCCATTGCTTTCATAATTTTTCTTAGTTTATCCAACTGATGTCTGGGATGTTTGCGCTTCCGCCTGGGCTTGCTTAATTAAGCAGCGGCCTTTTCCATGCGGGATACACATTGGTGTCCCAAAAAGAGGATCTTGTCTAACATCACAATTCATTTCAAAAACATGCTGCATTAAGTCGCAGGTAATGACTTCTTCTGGTTTCCCTTGAGCATATACCGTCTGATCTTTAACAGCGATAATATGATCAGCATAGCGGCATGCCAGATTGATATCGTGAAGGACCATTACCACCGTTCTCCCATTGTCCTGATTTAAGTCAAACAGCAAATCCAATATTTCAATCTGATGAGTCATATCAAGATAAGTGGTTGGCTCGTCGAGTAAAAGGGTATCGGTATTCTGAGCAAGAGTCATTGCAATCCAGGCCCGCTGGCGCTGTCCTCCGGATAAAGAGTCAACCGTTCGCTCTTTTAATTCCATTAGGTTCGTATCTTCTAGTGCTTTGTTAACCGCATACTCATCGTCTTCAGACCAGCGCTTAGCAAAACCTTGATAAGGGTAACGCCCTTGCTTAACTAATTGATAAACACTTAGACCTTCTGGAGTAGTAGGGCTCTGAGGCAGGATTGCCATTTTCTTTGCAACTTCTTTTGTCCGCATTTTAGAAATATCTTCACTATCGAGTACAACTTCTCCTGATTTCGGTTTCAGCAGGCGTGCCATTGAACGCAATAACGTGGATTTACCACACCCATTGCCTCCAATGAGTACGGTGACCTTCCCTTTCGGAATGCTGATATTCAAAGAATCTATAACGACGGAATCCCCATAACCCAAGGTCAGGTTGTTAGCCAACAGTGTATCCATAATCTCGAACTCTCCTTTTTCTACCCATTACGAAATCTCTATCGGTCTGTTGGTAATTTATATTTTCATAGAACTTAACTATATACGTGTCTAATTTTTCTTTCATTTACTAGTTTATGTGCATTCAAGAGCTCTGTCAATGAATTTGAGAATCATTTTCAGTTTGTTTGATGGTTAAATGTATGAATTTTTTTTATTATTCAGACTAAAAAAGGTCAAAAATCCCAGATAAGGACTTTTGACCTTTTTCAACTTGAAAGAAGGGATATTAATTATTCACCAGAGTTTGATTTGTCTAGGATTATTCTCAGTCAAAATCCCCCTGAAAAGTAGTTCCTGACCATCACTTCACGTTTTTAAGAGTTACCGCTGTGTTTTCCCGTCATCATTAAGTCTGAATTACCACAAAACATGAAGAATTGTAAAAACCATTTAATACATACTAACTGACTTCTCACGCCGTGGTGGTTCGACGAAAACCAGCCCCAGTTCATAATGCTCACCTTCATATAGAGGGCGCTGAACGTAGCGATTCTCACCCTGTACGTCGTGGACTTCTATTTTATTGAAAGCTGCATTTTCCTGCAGGGCTTCATAAAAATCATTTTCCGTACGGACATGTCTGTTATTTACTCTTACAATCAGTTCCCCTGGTGAGAGGCCCATTTGCGCCGCAGGGCTTTTTGGAATGATTCCAAGAATGAGAAGACCATCTTGGCTGGCTGAGAAAAATGGCTGGCGCTTCTCACCTGACAAGTGCTGAAGCCGAATCCATGTACGTCCTAAAATGCTGACTACAACGGCCACTAGTGATAAGACCGGCAAGAACAGGCTGCCTGCAGCCAGACTCAGAACTAACAGGGCAAGAAAAAATGTGCGGCGTCCGACAATTTTGGATGCCTTTACAGGCAATTGGCCACGTGCAATCCATTCCCATCCTGTTACAAAAGGAACGAGAATCAATCCAAAGCTTTCTTCACCGATACCAAAAAAGGGCCACCATGGAGCAAACGGTTCAATGGATCCAGCAGGAAAAAGAGCAAAAAATGGAATAAGTGCAAGCTTTCTGCTGCGGTGCTGTCCAATCCACATCCCCCTTCTACCCATTACACGCTCTGGAAAGGTAGACAGCGAAGACGTCCTTAACATAAGAATTCCTTCTACTAACAAGAATGCACTTATCAGAAAGGGTACAGCTGTAAGCGGAGTGTCCGTAAATGGAGATACCCATGACAATTGCCTTACACTTTCCGGAAAGTACGGAAGGAAATAAATAAAAAGGTACGTGGCTCCAAGTGTATAGGCTGCTGAGTACCAGTTGGATCTTAAAGGAAGACTGAGTACCAGCAGCATTCCGGAAACGAGCAGCAATAGAGGCAGAGAAAGCACGACCCCGCTTCCGACCGCAAAGACCGATATAAAGAGTCCGGCAGCTAATGACGTTCCTAAGGTACCGCTCCATTCTGAAAAGGCATCATAAATACGAGTTCCAAACTGTCTGCGCTCGCTTTTAATCCTCCGCCTCGTTAAAATAAAACCTATGATTATTGCTATATAAAGGAATGGCTGTGTTAACACCCGGCCTGCTCCTTTGACGATTTCCATAATCCAGACTTCCAAAATCATTCTCCTTTCCAATCTTAACAAAAAAATCCGCAGTCAAAGACTACGGACTTTACTTCTCGAACTAAGGGGGGAAGTCCTGCTTACTTGAACAGGGCCTCCACAGCTTTATCCATTTGACGGTCATTTTCTTCCTTGCGTACTTCTTCTACGATTGCTTCTTCCAGCTTACCACCCGTCTTTTCATCTACATCACCTGTAGCTTCTAATCCGTTTTCAGCTTGAAAAGCTTCTACTGCAGATTTCGTACCCTGACTGAAATAACCATCCGTCCTTCCTGGCTCATATCCAAGGCCTTTCAGCATCTTTTGAATGTTTTTCACTTTTTCATTATTATCATTATACTTCAGCTCTTCTTTAATTTCGACCGGATTCGTATAGAAGTAAGAAGGCTGTTTCACTTCTATGGTAGGCTCCACTCCTTTTTCATGCACCCAGTTGCCGTTAGGTGTCAACCATTTGTAAAGAGTGAGTTTAATTGTGCTCCCATCTCCCATTGGGATCGCCTGCTGGACGGTTCCTTTTCCGAAACTCTGCGTACCTACAAGATCGTACCCTCCGGCTTCATTCATCGTTGCGGCAAGAATTTCAGAGGCAGATGCACTTCCCTCATCCATCAACACTGTGATCGGATAATCTTTCTTCCCTTTACGATCAGAAAAGTAACGGGATTTCTCCCCATTACGATCTTCTACTTGAACAATCGGCTTATCATCAGGAATAAATTCTTTTAAGATTTCCTGCACATCTGTAAATAGACCGCCCGGATTGCCACGGACATCAATTACCAGTCCGTCCATGTTGTCTTTCTCAAGCTTCGTTAGAGCTTCATGGAATTCCTCGGACGTTTTTTCAGAGAAAGAGGTAATCTCTATGATCCCCACTTGTTTCCCATCGACTTCCTTCTGATTGGAATACACTGTTTCAAGCGGAATATCATCACGAATGATATCTATGGTTACCGGCTCGCTCACGCCTGGACGATCTACCTGCAGCGTAACCTCAGTACCTTTCTCACCTCGTATTTTCAAGACCGCCTCATATAAATCAAGGCCCTCCACACTCTCTCCATCCACTTTCAAAATTTGATCGTTCGGTTTCAATCCAGCTTCTTCTGCTGGCGATCCTTTAATCGGTGCCACAATGGTTACTTTATCATTTACCATGCTCACTTCAGCACCGATTCCTTGAAAAGAGGATTCAATGGATTGGTTAAACTGCTTCATCGTTTCCTGATCCATGTAGACGCTGTAAGGATCTTCAAGAGTGTCCAGCATGCCCTGAACAGCACCTTCTATTAATTTATCGTTATCTACTTCACTCACATAGTTTTCTTTAATTGTACTGAATGCCTGCTCTACTTTTGTTAAATCCGCACTCTCCGACTGATCTTCTGTTGCTTTGTTCTGTTCTTCCCCCGATGTATTGCCTGAATTATCAGCATTTTGATCCGCATTAGCCAATGATTCCGTCTGGGGATTCTCCTGTGCCCCTTTAGCGAAGTATTCTATTCCTATGTAAGAACCAGCCGCTCCCAATAGGACCGCAAGCACCATGAGAAGTGCTACGTAACGCGGTTTTATATTCATCGCATTCACCCTTCTACTTTTAATTTCCCTAATGTACCTATCCTAGCAAATGTATATGTGGACCGTAAATCTGAGTTTCCTTCCTGCTTTAAGTTATGCCATAAATCTTACAAGCATGTCTATCTAATTATAGGAAATATTTATACTTTTTTCTACTAGATTCGAAAAACAAAATATACAATCACCAAACATAACCATACAAATTGTTAACGTAAAGATAACATGTTTTTTACATTATCACGGTACATTGAATTTACGGCAATAGATAAGAGAGCGTAACAAAACACTTCTGCCACTAAATTCAAGGGAGGATGCACACTTATGAACCCAAATATTGAAGGTATTATTTTTGACTGGGCAGGCACTACCGTTGATTACGGCTGTTTCGCTCCTGTCCAAGTGTTTATGGAAGTATTCTACAAACGAGGGGTCTCCATCACTTATAAAGAAGCCCGCGGTCCAATGGGTCTATTAAAAGTAGATCACATTCGTGCAATTTGCGAGATGGAGCGAGTTAAGACTGCTTGGAGAGAGGCTCATGGAAAGAATCCAGATGAAACCGATGTAAAAGCTCTATATGACGACTTCGAACCGATGCTGTTCCGTATTCTGGATCAATACGCAGATCCAATCCCAGGCGTGCTCGATGTCATGACTCAATTGAGAGAGAAAAACATAAAAATCGGCTCCACGACTGGGTACACGGGAGATATGATCGAAATTGTATCACATGAAGCCGCAAAAAAAGGATATGTACCCGATTCGATCGTCACTTCTACCGATGTTCCCGCGGGACGTCCTTACCCATGGATGTGCTTTCAAAACGCAATTAATCTTAATATCTATCCTATGCTCCATATGATTAAAGTTGGGGATACCACAAGCGATATGCAAGAAGGTGTGAACGCCGGAATGTGGACGGTTGGTGTTGTAAAAGGAAGCAGCATCCTTGGCCGGACAGAAATCGAAGTAGAAACGATGGATTCTTTCCAACTACATCAGGAGATCAAAGAAGCCGCGCAACACTTAAAGAGTGCGGGAGCTGACTATGTGATAGAAGATATAACCAGGCTTCCTGAAATTGTCGAAACGATTAATAAGCGCTTGAACGCTCGCCATGTAAGCTATGCATAATGAACAAACTTTAGTAGGAAAGGAGAATAAGCATGAAAGATCACTATCTATTATTGACACCAGGTCCTCTGAGCACCACTAACGCAGTTAAAGAAGCCATGTTGAGCGATTGGTGTACATGGGACGATGATTACAAGTCGCTTGTTCAATCCATACGGCGCGACCTTCTGAATGTAGCGGGTGCATCCGCAGGCGTCTACACATCCGTTCTCATGCAAGGAAGCGGAACATTCTGTGTAGAGTCTGCCATTGGAACGGTCATGCCTCAAAATGAAAAACTTCTTGTGATCGTAAACGGAGCGTACGGGAGAAGGATGGTCACTATCGCAGAGCGTTTAGGAATCGAGACAGTCCCTTTTGAATGCAGTGAGACGGAATATCCTGATCCTGCTCAGCTATCCAAGATTCTTGATAATGACCCTGCCGTTACACATGTCTCCCTTGTCCATTGTGAAACGACCACAGGCATGATGAACCCTCTTAGACAAATAGCTTCTATTGTAAAGCAGTACAGACGCACCTTGATTGTAGATGCTATGAGCACTTTTGGCGGGGTACCTATCAATCTAGCTGAGATGGATGTCGATTACTTGATCAGCAGCGCTAATAAATGTATTCAGGGTGTTCCTGGATTCGGATTTGTATTAGCCAAAAGAGAGAAATTAAAAGTCTGCAAGCATCAGGCCCGGTCTCTTTCTCTGGATTTATACGACCAGTGGGCAGCCATGGAAGAACAAGAAGGTAAGTGGCGCTTCACTTCACCAACACATACTGTCCGGGCTTTTAAACAGGCTTTGGATGAATTGCGTAAAGAAGGCGGGGTTGAGGCCAGATACGAACGCTATATAGCCAATCAGCATACCCTTGTTAATGGGATGAGAGATCTCGGATTCATTCCTCTTTTACCGGATGAAAAGCAATCTCCCATCATCACTCCTTTTTATTACCCTGATGATCCGAGATTTGTATTCGATGTGTTTTATAGAGAATTAAAGAAAAGAGGCTTCGTGATCTACCCTGGAAAAGTGACTGACTACGACACCTTCCGGATAGGCAATATAGGTAATGTTACTCCAGAGGATATAAAGCATCTGCTCACTGCTGTTCAAGAAAGCAAATACTGGGAAAGCCTATCCTTCAAGAACAAAGAGTAAATTAAGAAACGTTTATTCAATAAGCTCTGTTAAACTTCCGTGTTGATTTTAAGGTAAGATAGTTTAATAACCTTAGTCAGCATAAAAAGGGCTCCTGTTTTAGGAGCCCTTTTTATGCTAACTATAAACGTAACAGTTAATCATCATATCCGTAATTACCGCGCATTTCATCCCGTACGACCATTCCATCCTCAATTGCAATGACACGGCGAGGGATAGTGTTCACAATTTCGCGACTGTGGGTAGCCATCAAAACAGTGGTTCCACCTGCATTTATTTCATCTAAAATGTGCATAATTTCCCAGGAAGTTTCCGGGTCCAGGTTTCCTGTTGGCTCATCCGCAATTAATATCTTGGGACGGTTAACAATGGCCCGGGCAATAGAAACCCGCTGTTGTTCGCCTCCGGACAGCTCATCAGGTAAAAAGCGTGCTTTGTTTCTTAAGCGGACCTGATCCAGCACTTCCATCACTCGCTGCTTAATATTCTTTTTTGATTCTTCAATCACTTCCAGGGCAAAAGCTACGTTCTCATAAACGGTTAAATTTGGAAGCAGCCTGAAATCCTGATACACCACGCCAATTTGTCGTCGCAGCATGGGCACCTTCCGCTCTTTCATAGTTGAAGTATTCATATCAATAACATTAACATTTCCTCTGGAAGGCTTTTCTTCCCGGTAAATTAATTTAGTGAACGTGGACTTACCAGCACCGCTTGGGCCCACTACGTAAACGAATTCACCTTGTGCTATTTGGACATCAAGACCGTTCAGAGCCGTAACTCCATTTGGAAATGTTTTATAGACACCTGTCATATCTATCATATGGCGATCACCTTAGTCTCTTTTTTTTAGTTTTTCCTGTCGTCTCTTGCAAACAAGTTTATTATAACATCGATATTCGATAATTTTAGACATAAAAATATTACATTTCCTTTTCAATTTACAAAAATGCCGCAAAAAAATAAAGCCCGGGTTTATCCGGACCTTTTCAATCGTTATGTTATTCCATTGTAGCTAGCCAATCCGCAACCGTTTGAGCATCTTCATCGGACACCTGACTTTGAGCTGGCATTTGACCTTGACCATTTTTGATAATATCTACAATTTTAGCCGCGTCGTATTTAGATCCAACTTCTGTCAGTGCTGGTCCAAAACCGCCACCCAATTCACCACCGTGACAACTGGCGCAGCTGTTCTGATATACTTCCTCTGCAGCTGAGGTGTTAGTCGCACCGTCTCCGGATCCGCTTTCAGAACCTTCTCCGCCACTTTCCTCAGCAGCTTCTCCAGACTCATCCTGCGAGCTCTGATCGGTCTGTTCTTCAGAAGTATTGTCGTCAGAAGCACCTTCGTCTCCACCGCCGCCGCAAGCACCAAGCACAAGTAACATAGCGAAGAATAATGAGAATAGTAATTTTTTCATTTCGCTTCCCCCTCGAAAAATTAAGTATGGGAATATTATAACCTTCCTATCCCGATTTGAAACCCTCACCAAGTACTTCGGTGGCATTCATCGCTACGACGAAAGCCCCAGGATCCACCACTTTTACCGTTTGTGTCAATTTGGTGAATTCATTCTGCTGAACGACACACATGACGACACGACGCTCTTGATCCGTATAACCACCTGCACCGCTTAAAACCGTAACACCACGGTCGATTTCCTTAAAAATTGCCTGACGTACGTCATCCACCTGTTCTGTTATGATCATAACATTCTTCGAGGTGTTTAAGCCCACTTGCACAAAATCGATCGTACGGCTGGTCGCAAATAAACCAATTAATGCGTATAATCCTTCCTCCAGGGAAAACACAATCGCTGAGGTTAACACAATCATTCCGTCCAGTAATGCAACACTAATGCCCAACGGGAAATGAGTAAACTTATGCAGCACTTGTGCGGCAAGGTCGATTCCTCCCGTAGAAGCTCTGCCTCGAAACACAATTCCAAGTCCTAACCCTACTCCCATTCCGCCAAAAATTGCCCCGAGTAGCGGATCTGGTGTAGCTGGTTCCAAGTTACTGGTAAGCAAAACAAATAATGGAAGTGTAATCGTGCCTACAAAAGATTTAATGCCGAAATTCTTACCTAAAATGACGACTCCTATGATAAACAAAGGAATATTAAGTATCCATTGAACAATTCCTGGTTCCCATCCGAATACGCCTTTTGTAATTGTACTGATACCCGCTACACCGCCAGATGCGATATTATTTGGTAATAAAAATACATTAAAGGCTAAAGCCACAAAGAAAGAGCCTAAAATTACCAAAGCAAACTCCATCGTATGCCTCAATGCCGGTGGCATCGGCTCTCTTCGATATTTTTTTGCCATCATCATCATAATCCTTTTCCCCCTGCGTCATACCTGTTTCCATTCACTTGATTTATTATTCAAAAGCAGTACCTTAAATCTCTAAATGTATAGCAAACCTTATGGAGTATATCACTGCCTTAACTAACTGTAAATGAGACTGAAATAACGTGTTAATACGATAAAGGAGAGGATGATCTCATAAAGAAAGCGCGGTGCCTGGCGGCTCCCGCGCGTCTCATTTTCCGTGAAAGGACTTTTGCTGTTTAACGATACTTTCGATCAATTCGTAAACGTCATCACGCATGTCTTCGCGCTCCATTGCTACAGCAAGAGTCGTCTTAATAAACCCAAGCTGATCACCAACGTCGTAACGATCGCCTTTAAATTCATAACCATACACAGGCTGTTCCATATTCAGACGCTCGATGGCATCAGTCAGCTGAATCTCCCCGCCTGCTCCTATATCCTGTGTCTCAAGCATGTCCATAATCTCTGGAGTGAATACATAACGTCCGATAATAGCAAGATCAGAAGGAGCTTCTTCGATGGAAGGTTTCTCCACAAAGTGCTCCACCTGGTAGCGGCGACCCTCCTGGTTCTTTGGCGCGATGATTCCATATCGATTTGTCTCATCGTGCGGTACTTTTTTCACGCCAATAACAGAAGAGTGGGTTTCTTCAAATTGATCCATTAGTTGTTTCAAACAAGGTTCATCCGAGCGGACGATATCGTCGCCAAGAAGAACGGCAAAGGGGTCGTCACCTATAAACTTACGCGCACACCAGATGGCATGTCCTAGTCCTTTAGGTTCTTTTTGACGAATATAGTGAATATCCACATGCGCAGACTGTTTCACCTTTTCAAGCAGATCAATCTTGCCTTTTTTATATAAGTTTTCTTCAAGCTCAAATGCATGGTCAAAATGATCCTCAATGGCTCGTTTGCCTTTCCCTGTGACGATAATAATATCTTCAATACCTGACTCAATCGCTTCTTCCACAATGTACTGAATTGTCGGCTTATCTACAACAGGAAGCATTTCTTTAGGCATCGCTTTCGTTGCAGGCAGGAACCTTGTCCCAAGGCCTGCTGCAGGAATAATCGCTTTTTTCACTTTCACTGTTTGGTCACCGCCTTATTAATTGTGTTCACTACCTTCATCATAGCAAACATTCATATAAAAAGGTAGTTCCTCCCGTCTACTCTTCTGTCTAAAAAAGAGGCTTTTTTAAGAAGTGGCCACTGAGAAACTGAAGAATTATGCATGGAATCCCTCACTTTTATGTATCCCTTTCATTTTACAAGAAAAAAGAGTGATTTTCTTATAAATCAAAGAAAATCACTCTTTTTAGATGGGCCACAGTTGATTCCACTATGAGCGCTCGATGGTGACGCCTGCGGGAACTGCGCGAGCCTCAGCAAGCATCCATCGACAAGCGATACGTTAGAATCAAACACTACCTTTAACCACTCCTCTTGATAGAAAGGAGTTTTTTAGAAGCCTCTTTTAAAAAGGCTTCTTTCTTAAGATGCATCCATTTTGGATCGTAAGAACGAGTTAATGAATTTATCAAGATCGCCGTCCATGACCCCCTGTGTATTTCCAACATCCACATTTGTCCTATGGTCTTTGACCATGGAATAAGGATGAAAAACATATGAACGAATCTGGCTTCCCCAGCCGATCTCCTTCTGTTCACCACGGATTTCATCGAGTTCCTGCTGCTGACGTTCGATTTCGAGCTGATAGAGTTTGGCTTTCAGCATTTTCATAGCCTGTTCACGGTTTTTAATCTGGGAACGTTCAGACTGACAAGTAACGACCGTATTTGTCGGCTGGTGCGTAATTCTTACTGCGGAGTCCGTTGTATTCACGTGCTGACCTCCCGCACCACTGGACCGGTAGGTGTCGATCTTCAAATCTTCTGTATTAATATCAATATCAATTTCATCATTGAATTCTGGCATCACTTCGCAGGAAGCAAAGGAAGTATGACGGCGTCCGGATGAGTCAAACGGGGATATGCGTACGAGACGGTGCACCCCTTTTTCAGCTTTCAAATAACCGTAAGCGTTGTGGCCTTTGATCAGCAAAGTTACACTTTTTATTCCGGCTTCATCGCCCGGAAGGTAATCCATCGTCTGTACAGAGAAACCTTTTCTCTCTGCCCAGCGCGTGTACATGCGGAGCAGCATGCTCGCCCAATCCTGAGATTCCGTTCCACCTGCGCCTGGGTGGAGTTCAAGAATCGCATTATTTTTATCGTAAGGTTCGCTTAAAA
Source organism: Halobacillus sp. B29 (assembly GCF_052246755.1). Classification (NCBI taxonomy): domain Bacteria; kingdom Bacillati; phylum Bacillota; class Bacilli; order Caryophanales; family Bacillaceae; genus Halobacillus; species Halobacillus sp. B29. The sequence goes on along the minus strand of NZ_JBQQCM010000006.1, from coordinate 82,225 downwards.
GAATGTTCAGTTCAAACTGATCCAGGTCTTTTTTTAATTGCTGGACCTGCTCAACTAAATCTTCCCTTAGGTCTTCATCATCTTCTTCTTTGACAAGTTCATAAGACACTTCAAGGTTTTCATGAGTTTCCTCGTGTTCTTCCAGGGTATGGACAAGGTTTTTCAGTCCATTTACTTCATCAATAACTTTCTGGGCCGTTTTTTGATCATCCCAAAATCCCGGCTCTGTCATTTCTTCTTCTAATTCAGCAATGCGGGTTTTTCTTTGATCAATGTCAAAGAGACCCCCTGAAGTCAGCTAATCGTTCAGCTGTATTGTTTAACTCATGGCGTACGTCTGCCATATCCATAATAATCACTCCTATAAATATCTACGTGCTTACGATCATGTTTACTTTTGCCTGGTCCTTAGACAAGGGAAGACACTCTCTTAATGAGAGTGCCTTACTCCTTATTTTCCGTGACAGTTCTTATATTTTTTACCGCTTCCGCAAGGACATGGATCATTTCGACCTACATTGTCTGTTTTCACATACGGCGTGCGCTTTTTGCTCTCTTTACTTTCTTCTCCATCGCTTGAGACAGCTTTTGCTCCCTGTGCTACTTCCTGGCGCTGCAGGTTATTACGGATTTGGGCTTTCATCACGTAACGAGCAACCTCTTCATCAATTTTTCCAACCATTGTTTCAAACATGCCGAAACCTTCAAACTGATATTCACGAAGTGGGTCATTTTGCCCGTAAGCACGAAGGTGAATCCCCTGGCGAAGCTGATCCATTTGATCAATGTGATCCATCCACTTCTGGTCGACAGTGCGAAGAAGAATAACTTTTTCAAATTCTCGCATTTGCTCTTCGGTCAACTCTTCTTCTTTTTCATCGTAACGCATTTTAACTTTTTCAAGTATCAGTTCTTTCATTTCTTCAGGATCTTTGCCTTTCAGATCCTTCACCGTAACGTCGCCTTCTTCTAACAGATTGGCACGCATATATTCAACAATTGCTTCAAGCTCCCAGTTCTCATCTTCTTCCTCACTGGTATGAGCTTGTACATTCTGCTCGACGGTACGTTCAATCATTTGTTCAATGATTGAACGTAGATTTTCCGAGGTAAGGACATCATAACGCTGCTTATAAATAACTTCACGCTGCTGGCGAAGAACGTCATCATAGGAAAGGATCGTTTTACGAGCATCAAAGTTGTTACCCTCAACACGCTTTTGCGCTGATTCTACTGCGCGGGAAATCATTTTACTTTCGATAGGCTGCGAATCATCCATTCCCAGACGGTCCATCATGCTGCGAATATTATCAGAGGCGAACCTTCGCATCAATTCGTCATCCGTAGCCAGGTAAAACTGAGACATACCCGGATCCCCTTGACGACCGGAACGACCACGCAACTGATTATCGATTCGGCGGGATTCGTGACGCTCCGTACCGATGACGGCCAGTCCACCTGCTTCGACAACTCCATCTCCAAGTTTAATGTCAGTACCACGACCAGCCATATTGGTAGCAATCGTTACGGCGCCTCTTTGACCAGCATTTTCAATAATTTCCGCCTCACGGAAGTGGTTTTTGGCGTTTAGGACATTGTGCGGAACGCCGGCTTTTTTCAAATACCGGGAAATGATTTCCGATGTTTCCACAGCTACCGTCCCAACAAGTACCGGCTGTCCTTTTTCATGACGTTCTTTAATATCTTCAACGACCGCTTTAAACTTTCCGTCTGAAGTTTTATAAACCAGGTCTGCTTTATCATCACGGATGATCTCACGGTTTGTCGGAATTACAATAACGCGCATATTGTATATGTTCAGGAATTCTTCTTCTTCCGTCTTTGCAGTACCTGTCATTCCAGAAAGCTTTTCGTACATACGGAATAAGTTTTGGAACGTGATGGATGCAAGTGTCATGCTCTCGTTCTGGATCTCCAGGCCCTCTTTAGCCTCAATCGCCTGATGCAGTCCGTCACTATAACGGCGTCCTTTCATTAGACGTCCAGTGAATTGGTCAACAATAACTACTTCTCCTTCATCAACCACATAATCCGTGTCGCGGTGCATAGACGTATGAGCTTTTAGAGCCTGGTTAATATGATGGATCAGCGAGACATTAGAAAGATCAAATAAATTTTCAATCTTGAAAAAGCGCTCGGCCTTGTTGATTCCTTCTTCTGTCAGCTGAACGTTTTTTGTTTTCTCATCATACGTGAAGTCCTCTTCCTGCTCCAGCAAACGGACAAAAGAGTTGGCAGATTGATAAAGATCGGCTGACTTCGATGCCGTACCAGAAATTATTAAGGGAGTACGTGCTTCATCAATAAGAATCGAGTCTACCTCATCAATGATGGCAAAATGCAGCGGCCGCTGCACCATCTGCTCTTTATATAGCACCATATTGTCTCGCAGATAATCAAAACCGAACTCATTGTTCGTCCCATAAGTAATATCTGCTAGATAAGCTTCACGCTTTTCATCTTTGGACATCCCATTCAAATTCAATCCTACGGTCAATCCTAAGAAGTTGAAAAGTTCTCCCATATCTTTTGCATCACGGCTCGCCAGGTAATCGTTGACCGTAATGATGTGAACGCCTTTTTCTGTAAGTGCGTTTAAATAAGCAGGCATGGTAGATGCAAGTGTTTTACCTTCACCTGTTTTCATTTCGGCTATATTTCCCTCATGCAGCGCGATTGCACCGTCAAGCTGCACTTTAAACGGACGCATGCCAAGCACACGTTTGGAACCTTCACGAACGACTGCGAAGGCTTCTACTAATAAATCATCTAATTTTTCGCCATTTTGATATCTTTCTTTGAATTCATCAGTTTTCTGACGCAATTCATCGTCGGAAAGCTTTTCATATTCAGTTTCTAAAGCGTCGATGTCCTCAGCGGTTTTATCGAGACGCTTCAATTGACGTGAGTTACCATCGCCAAATATTTTCTTTAAAGTTCCTAGCATTGCAACCGCTCCTCTATTGGTTTCGAATCTTCGGTTGGTTAGTTTAATCCATATATTATCATAACACTAAGAGAAGCTGACTGACAATAAAGTACATACCCATGATGAACGTTTGGTGGCGGGCTTTAGGTCTATTGCGATGGAGCTGCTTAAACTTTTAAGACGAAGCCGTAAAAGGAGATCGGTGCTCCCGTATAAACTGATGTTCGACACCAAGCTGTCGCTGATAAAGTTCATGTACCCGACGGTTGGTTGCGCCGATAATATCCACTAACTGAGCGATCGTTTCTTCTTGTTGCCTCAAACGCTGATATAAAAAATCACAATCATGACAAGAGTCAGTAGATTTCATTGGTTTTCCTCCTGAAAGTTGAGTTCATAGTCTTTTTATATCATGAAGAGTCATAAGAGGCGACTCCTCAAATTTAAATTTTCCGAGCTTTGTATAGATTATAAATGGGGTTTTATGTAGAGAAAAACTTATAAACAAGCATGAATACTGTGGAAAGGTTTAGTATTTCATCCATTTAAAAAGCACCCCTGTTGACCAGGAGTGCTTCGTCATTTAATCTCAAGTTTCAATTAGGCCATAACGTCCGTCACGGCGTTTATATACGATGTTTGTCTCATCAGTATTCGCATTTGTAAAAACGTAGAAGTTATGTCCTAGCATGTCCATCTGCAGGGCAGCTTCTTCACTGTCCATTGGTTTCAGGTCAAAACGTTTCGTTTTTACAATTTGAATATCAAAATCACTGCTTTCTTCTTCTTTCAACTGCTCTTGCTGAGCTTCCCGTTCCAGTTCAGCAAATACATGTTTTGGAGCACCTTCCTGGCGGAACTTACGGTTTACCTTCGTTTTATGCTTACGAATTTGTCGTTCTAATTTATCAACCACAAGGTCGATGGCAGCATATAAATCTGTATTGTGTTCCTCCGCACGAAGAAGCAGGTTCTTCATTGGAATTGTGACCTCGATTGTCTGCTCATCATTATAGACACTTAAGTTTACGTGAACCTCAGAAGATGGTGGATTATCAAAGTAGCGCTCCAGTTTGCCCACCTTTTTCTCCACATAATCTTTAATAGAATCTGTCACTTCTAGGTTCTCACCACGAATGGTATATTGTAGCATAAGAAGTGTCCTCCTTTCATCCTTATGTGATATATATTCTATCATACCCTGACCCTTTCCTGCATAAACTATCTAAAAATTTTGTCAAATTTGTGTCGGTAATTGTTGGAAAAGCTGTCAAGCCGGATTAAATGCGGGTTTCGGGAAGAAATTTGTCTGAGCATACGGACTCCTGGGAACCCACCACTGATCAAAACAGGATAGACTTAATGCACAATATATGGTTTCACATACGACTGCATTTGGCTTCTCCATCTCTCATAAGCCGGTACTACCTTTTCTACAAGCAGCTGCCGTTTCTCCTCATTTGTTTCAAGCTCAAACCACTGTTGCAAAAGCTTCACCACATCATGGAAGTCCCCAATTAACGTAATCAGATTTATATCCTCATTAAAAAGCGCAACCATTTGTTCGTGACTGGTACTTGCCTTATCAAGGGCAAGCAGCACATCTTGAAACACTTGCTGCACTTCTGGCGCTGCTTCTTCTTTAATGTTCTTTTCTAAGTATTCCAATGCCTCGCTGATTGTATTTAATAATTGATCATAATCAAATAATAATTGATGCTGTTCGACGGTTAGTTCTGACAAAAAATCACCTGCTACTTTTTATGGTCTACATACATTCCATCATAATTCGACACACTTTGGTAGGGATTTGCATATCTTTGTTTGGAAGACTTCTGCTTTTTCATATTACGCATGTCCCGTTTTAGACCCTCAAAAAGAAATTCTAGCTTCTGATTAATTTTAATATCCTTTTGTAGTACGTCAGCTATCAGCGCCCTTTCCCCCTCACTTTCAGGCTGAGGCAGTTTATGCAGGAGAGCAGATCTCTCAGCTAAAATCCCTTCGACATATACGACCATTTCGGCACGGTTTTTTTCTGTTACCGTTTCGTGAACTTTTTCATCTAACTGTTGGGTAAGGTCATAAAACTGTTTCCATACCTCCACTACGCTCTGCCGCCCTCACCTTGCTGGACACGCCTCGTCTGCAAGATTACTTCTTTCCATGTGTCACGGAATTCTTCAGTAAGTCCTTGAACTTCTTCGAGGATTCCTAAATCATTAGTAATATTAGCCTCCATTAAACGACGGTTCATATAATCATAGAGGCGCATGATGTCTTTTGCAACCTCGTAATCCTGATCCATAGTGACCATCAGCTCGCGAATGATTTTCTGTGCTTTTTGGATATTTGTGTTTTTCTTTTCTATATCATGATTCTCAATTGCTTTTTTGGCTGTCTTAATAAATTTTAAGCACCCATTGTACAGCATGAGTGTAAGCTCTCCGGGAGAAGCCGTTTCTACTGAATTATTCTGATAGGCCTGAATCGACATTAAACCCTCACTCCTTTTTTATAAATCAACCAAAGTTCTGCATTAAATAGGCGGATTGGGAATTCATCTTCTGAATCGCTGATTCCATCGCACCGAACTGTGCCCAATAACGGTCTTCTATCTGCGTCAATCGTTCCTCAAATCGTTCCATTTGATCATCCATATCTTTTATACGGCGGCCCAACAAGAAATTATTATCTAAAGTTGTCGATTTACCAGCTTTTCTTTCAATGGACGATATTGTCTTTTCGATACTATTTTCAATGCGCCGGGCCACGCCTGGTTTTTCCTCTGTACCGGCAAAAAGCTTATGTACGGATTCAGGATCCGTACTAAGAGCCTTGCGAAGCTCATCTTCATTGATTAATAACTTTCCACCTTCCCTATAATTGGAAGAGGTTGTAATGCCAATCTCTGACATCAGCTCAAAGTCTCCATTGTTTTCGACAGGGGTATACCAGTTCGTGCGCATACTGCTTAAACCATTTTCTAAAACAGAATCATTCCTAAGCAGCCCGCTTTTTGCTTTTTCGTTCCAAAGTTCAATCTCTTTCTCCTCCATATCTTCCTTTTGCTTATCTGTAAGCGGAGGAAACTCTCTATATTTCTTTTCTTCTGTTTTTCCATTCATTTCTTCAATGATTTTATTGTATTTATCGACGAATTCAACAATCTTATCCACGGCTTGATCGACATCATTTTTTACATTTACTTTGATATTTCCATCCGTTACATCATTAAATGTAAAGTTCACACCGTTCAAAGTGTAATTATTTGAATGTGTGGTGATTTTCAGCCCGTTATTATATGTGAACTCGGCATCCGTACCGCCTCTCTCTGCTTTCTTCCAGGTGCCAGTAGAGTTATCTCCGTTTTTAATCCCTAGAGTCGTAGACAGAAACTCATCAGAACCATTAAACCCAATTTCTGCACCAAGAAATTCTCCGCTATCCTCAGGATTAAAGTTACCTGTTTCTGTTCTTTCGATCATGACTTTATCCGCACTTTTATCGTAAAAAGCCCTCACACCTAAGTCTGAATCGCTGATCTCTGAGAGAATATTGTTAAGAGATTTATCTCCTGTTACTTCAAACGTTTTCTCGTTTTTGGTTCCATCTTCATTATAAGTAGTTACTGAAAAAGACTGACCGAGAGTCAGTTTATTTTTCAAGTTTCCTTGCTCAGTACTCAGTTTTGCATCCGGGTCGAATGATGCTCCCGTTTTACTAATTGGACTTTCACTATAATTGTAGGCCGCGGTGGCTGTTTTTTCGACGCTAAGCGTATAATCCCCTGTCCCTGCTGAAGCGCTGGCCGTAGCTGAAACAGCTAAATTGGAAGAAGTGACGTTCTTTGAATTAAATGTTCGTTCAAGCTTCATATCAAAAGCGAGTGTATCTAATTCATTCAACTGTTTATTAACATCGCGATAGGCATCCCGCTGCCAGGTCATCCACTTTTTATCTTGTTCCATTTTATTTAACGGCTGCCGCTCCGCACGCATAAGATCACTAATGATCTTATCGGTATCCATACCAGACGCCAGTCCGCCGATTCTCATATCACTCATATGTTCACCTACTTATATTTTGTGAGTCTACTACTATTTAGGAATTAGGTTATCGCCTCAAGCATATGACTGGACGTATAATCTTTCACCAGACTGGAAACTAGAGCTCTGCTTAAATTGTGAGTGTGGGCTGATGACCAGGTACATACACCTTCAACAACTCCTGGTTTGGTTTCTTATTATATCGGTAATTCGTATTCAGAGATGAAGTAAAAACAGAAAAATCCCATCAAGTAGAATGGGATTTTTTTCTCTTTCTGCTATTTGAAATGATCAATCTTCTGCGTCTAATAGAAGCAGCTATGAATCAGGATTACATAGGGAGCAACTAATCCGAAAACTATTAGCTGACCTGCGTTCTTAAAAAGAAGAATGGAATGTCTGAACGACATTTACCAATGTAAGATTTAAAACTTACCTTCCCACAAGTCTCGACCGCCAGGAAAGTTGAGACGATCTTCCTTTATTTATTATTTTTTTCATCTTTCAGCATATCTAAGAGATTCTTCGTTAACGTAGCCGCTTTGGCATTCTCTTCCTGAATGGACGCATAAATTTCCTGCCGATGGATGCTCACATTTCGCGGAGCCTCAATGCCCACCTTAACTTGACCGCCTTCTACAGAGACAACCTTGATCTCTATATCGTCACCAATACGGATCGACTCTCCCGCTTTACGATTAAGGATTAACACGGCTGCCACCACCTTCTTGACCGTTAACCAGTAAATGCCTCGTTTGATAGCTCTGGTCGTTTAGAATCAACTGCTTTGATTTTCTGTTTTTCACGTTAATAATGACAGGAGCCTGTAAATTCATCGTCGAATCCTTGAAAGGCTCACGCAAGGTCAGAACGTTATAAACCAGCACATCATCCGCACTTGTCAATCCAAGTTCCTGTTTCGTATTTTCATCTACGTCAAAAGCGTATTCTTTAAAAAACAGATAAGGACTTGAGATTATTAAGGCGACTCCAGCTGCTTCAACCGACTGCAGAGCAAAATAAACAGCTGACTCATCAACAGGAATTAGTGCATACGTTTTGTACATTTCAAAACCTGGAAGCCCATTGTGGAATTTCAAAAGCTTGGTTTCATCAACTTCTACATGGCCAAAGTGTTTCGTTGCGATCTTCATTCTTATCCATCCTTTATTCTAAACTTTCCAATCAATTTGTATATCGGCGTGCTGTACTAAATTCACTTCTATTTTCCCAGGTTGATAGGATAATTCGGGGGCTCGCTTAACCGTTTGGATTTTGGGATGGTTGGATTCAATTGATATGGATGCAGGAGAAGGCTCATATTGAATATCAACCAGGTCAAAAGCCGGCCGGCCCCCAGGAGTCGTGGAAAAATCAAACTGTGCATTCTGCGCAGCATGAGCGGAAATTGGATCACCTTTATTTTCTATTCTCATGAGTTCATCGCCTTCCTGAGCAGTTCTGGAGATCCCATCCATCCAAATTTGCTGAGCTTTTGCAGTTGTTTCTTCCGTCCGTGTAAAAATACTCTTCAATCCAATATTGTTCCACGCCTTCGTCTGATCAATGGTCAACTTCCCAGAACGCTGCTGAATACTTACATCCGCTTCTGGCTGTTCAATCGTCTGCTCGGCCTTGTACTGGCGGATAGCTTGTACAGTTGAGCGGCTTACAATACCCAGCCGGGCTTGTGTAGTTTGAATTTGCAGCTTAGGAATCGACATGGAGCACCTCCACTTTTTGAAAATAGAGCAGACATCAAACGACCCCACAAAAGTGGGGTCAAATTCACCTCAGAAAGTCCATCAGCGTGGGTTGAATGATTCGTGATCCAACACCCAGTGCTGCCCTGTGAATGCTTTCCTGAGTTTTTAAATTCGTTATAACTTTTTCAATATCTGCATCTTCATTATCAGACATCATCTTACTAGCCGTGATTTCCTGGCTTTCCAGGCGGTCTTCAATCAGATCAATCCGGTTCATCCGGGCACCAAGGTCTGCACGTTCATTCACAATCTGATTGATTTTGCTATCGAATACAGCGATATAGTCATCCAGCTTATTTGAGCCGTTTTCCAGATCAGCTGCAAAAGATTCAAGATCGTCGAAAAGCCCCTGATCGAAGACGGGCTGCGGACTTACATTCGCTTGGATCCGGACGCCTTCAGATACACCGATCTCAACTTTACTCATACTACTGTTTATCGTAAAGATCTCCGCATCTACGGGCTCTTCAGTCGTATTGGCTCCATTGAATATGTACTTATCGTTCACTTTAGTATTCGCAATATCTGCCATATGCCCTTTCAACTGACGGATTTCCTTGGCGATATTTGCTTTCTGCTCGGTGTCGTATGTACCGTTACTTGCCTGTACAGCTAATTCTCGAACACGCTGCATAGCCTGAGTCGCTTTATCAAGAGAGGAATCACTACTGTCCATCCAGTTATGAACCTCGCCGATATTTCGTTTGTACTGTTGAACTTCTGTGAGCTGGGACCGGTAATTAATGCCCTTCATGGACACCACAGGGTCATCGGAAGGCTTCGTGATTTTTTTGCCTGTTGTAAGCTGCTCCTGGTATTTACCCATTTGTCCATAGCTTTGACTAAGATTACGAAGCATATTGTTTGAAAGCATACTTTGTGTCACACGCATCGTTCATTCCTACCTTCCTACTCGCCCCATTTGGTTAATAACACGGTCAATCATCTCGTCTACAACGGTAATGTTACGGGCCGCTGCGTTATATGCATGTTGAAACTTTACCATATTCGTCATTTCCTCATCCAAAGAGACTGAACTGACTGACTGACGCTGTTCTTCAACGGATTGCTTCAGCGTTCCGGAATTTCCCGCCATCCGCTGAATTTCCTGAGTTTCGACAGCCATGCCTCCGATCATTGATTCATAAAAACCATTTAAGGAGGTATCACCGTCTAGCAGCTGAAGGTTATTATCCTGTACGTCTCCAAGAGCAATCGCATTATCTCCGTTCCCGGCAAGCGGTTCTTCACTGCTGGCCGCTGCAATATGATCGTTATCCGCTTTTATTTCGTTCGTTACATCAATTGACCCGGCTAATCCTTCACGGATACCATCTGCATTCACCGTTGTGGACCCAAAGGAAAAGAAGGCTGGCGGCGTGTTTCCCGTATTCATCGAATTTAGACTGGCTCCACTTGTTTGAACGGCATTAAATTCAGTCGCAAAAGCTGTAGCCATCTGATCAAGATCTCCCAGCATTCCTTGATAGATTCCACGTTCAACTCCTGACTCATCCTTATATCCTCCTGCTTCAATCAGACCTTTCAGCTTGCCCGGTGAGGCAAAATCCTCTAGAGCATAAGACGTTGCTCCTACTTGAATAGACTGAGCCAGCCCCGTATCGTCAGTCGTGTAAGAAACGGACAGTTGACTAACCGAGTTGCTCACGCCATCAAGCAGTTGCGAAGCCGGGGAAAGCCGCTGCCCGCTTTCACTCATTAACTTGATTGATGCTTTTCCCATTGCTAAAGGACTGGCAGAGGAAGGAGGTTCTTCATAAGACACATCAATATTAACGTGTCCTGACAGCTGATCAATCAGCCGGTCGCGCTCATCGTATAGATCATTCGCTACATATCCATGTGGCTCCAGCTCAGCAATCTGTTTATTTACATTATTGATTTGAGAAGCAAGAGAATTGATTTCCTTCATAGTGACACTTACTTCATTTTTTACATCAAGCTGCATGGTTTGGATTGTATTGGATAAGTAATTGAATGTCTCTGCTACCGCCTTTCCTCGCTGTCTGACGACTGAGCGGGCGCCCGAGTCTTCGGGATTAACCGACAGATCCTGTAGCGACTGCCAGAAACGGTCCATAGTTTTAGCTAAGCCATTTTCAGAAGGTTCATTCATCACTTCCTCCATACGTTCCATAGAGCTTGCCATTACACTATAGTAGCCGGAACGATTATTTTCTCCGCGGTACTGATCATCTAAGAACTGAGTACGGACACGTTCAATACTTTGAGCCTGCACACCCGTCCCCATCTGACCAGGAATTTCTGAGCGATTTCTGGACGCAGCTGGGTAGGGGCCGGTTTGTTCAAAATTAACGCGCTGCCGCGTATAACCTTCTGTATTCGCGTTCGATATGTTATGACCAGTGGTATAAAGAGCGGACTGTTGAGTGAATAGCCCTCGTTTAGCTACTTCAAGTCCATGGAAAGTAGATACCATGATAATTCTCCTCTATGTTAGGCTTTTGAATCAAAGATGGATCGTTTCGTTTTATTATTTCTTGAAGGAGCTGATTTACCACCATAATTGACACTTTCAAGAGAGGGCTGAAGCATATCAAGCGACATGTTAATAAACTGCAGCGACTGTTTCGTCAGCTGGGCGTTCAGCTGTTCCTGCTGCTTAAGGCTAGAAAGTACAAGAATCATCTCTTCATAAACGGCCTCAAGCTTTCCCTGAGACTCTCCTTCAAGGTTAGCAATCATGTTGGAAATCGTCGGTTCGTATGTAGGGAGGCCCTGAGCCTCGCACCAGAAAAGAACAGCTTCACCACGTTGCTTTTCCACTTTATTTATGGCCTGCACGTGTTTCCTCTCCTGAGTAAGCAACTGCTGTAAACTATTGGTGTCATTCGATTTCAGGGCTTCTGTTTTTCTCCGAGATAAACCAAGCAGGCTTTCATGTAATTGCTTCAACTGATCCATGCACTGGAAGACTGATTTTAACGTCAATGCCATTCTCCTTTAGTTTTTGTTAGACCAGAAGTTCAGCATATTTTTTGCCGTTTCTTTCGGATCGGCCTGATAATTTCCGGACTCGACTTTTATTTTAAGCTCTTCAATCATCTTTTGACGGACAGGATCTGTTTTTTCCGCGCTTTGCATTTGTTTTGCCTGACTTGAAATGTCGACTTTATCCTGCGGCTTGATCTGGTTTTTCACTTCAGCCGGTTTATTTACCTGCTTTGTATAAGGATTAAAATTTGATTGGTTCGGTCCATTAATTCTCATTCCGCTCACCTCTTTTCGTAAATAGTAACGACGGTTTCTTATAATATCGTCTGAATGATCCAGCATTTAAACCCATCTTATTATTTATTTTCCACCGAGTAATAAGTCCTGTCTTCTTTCACCTTTTTCTTGCTATTAAGTTCCTTATTGCTTTCGTGGCGCTTCAATCCCTTTGTTATCTCCAGTTTACATCTTTCGCAAATACGACCGTCCTGAATAGGTCTTTCGCACTTCTCACACGGGTAACTAATATTCGGAAACTGAGCTGGATGTAATCGCTTTTGTTTTACGAATTCCCTGATCTGCTTTTCAGAAACCTCCGTAGCGACTTCAATTTCTTCAACTGAGGCCATCCGATTCTGCTTTTTGCGCATAAATGCATACACCTTTTGATAATTTTGTTCTTCTTTGTTTCTGCATTGATTGCAAACTGCACTAGTTCCTGTTAAAAAAAGAGCACTACAACGCGGACAATTAGCTAAACCCCGCATAACGTCGCCTCCTATTCGATATCTACTTCTTATATCGGCAACGAATCTCAAAGTCAAAGGTTCTTAACAAAATAATTAACGAAAAATAGTAAACGAAGTCACGTCTGGACATCCCGCTTGTTTTAGGAGAGATGCCGCATGTCTCACGGTGGTTCCTGTGGTGTAAATATCATCCACAAGTATAACGGGCTGACGCACAGATTGAGTCAGTTTAAATGGATTATTAGACGTAAGGCGTGCGTACCTTCCCTTTTTTGACTGCTTTTCTGAATTTCTTCTTTCGAACAAAGAATGGGACCTTTGATTAAGTAAATAAATGATGGCTTCAGACTGGTTAAAGCCACGCTCAGAAAAACGTTCTTCACTTAACGGAATTGGAGCCATAATGCAGTTTGAATTCCTCATTCTACTAAAATGTTCCACCACATGCCATTGCAATGCTTCCAATAGAATATAATCGCCTCGATACTTCCAGCGGGCTACGAAATCTTTGGCAAATTCATTATATTGGAACCCAGAGGTATTTTTAGTTAGCAGGCCAGGATGAGTCTTCTCCCACCATTGACAGTCCTGGCATACACCATTTTCACCTTCTCGAAAACAGAGGGTGCACCCTGGTTCAAGAGGTTGAAACTGAGACTTACAGACGGTGCAAAGTACTTCTTTTTCGGGTACCCTCCAAAAATTGGCCCACGTTATTTTAGGGATGATCTCCTCGTGACAAATTAGACACCTCACAACTTCTCTCCCAACCGATTCATTTTCATAATCGATTCACGAGCATCCAGCAACGGATTTGTTTTTCCTGTATGAAAAAAGATAACTTCCCCATTAGGATCATCGGGACTTCTTCCGGCCCTACCTGCAATCTGAACGAGTGCGGCTTCATCAAACACTGAATGCCCCGCATCCACTACGTACACATCCACGGAAGGAAAAGTAACGCCACGTTCTAAAATAGTCGTAGTAACCAGAATCGGATAGTCCTTCTTACGAAAAGCCATGACTTTGTCAGCCCGTTTTGGGTCTTCCGCATGAACGGATTCTACAATCATCTTCCACTTCCTTAGATATTCAGCTATCTGATCAGCTTGTTTAACAGATGGCATAAAAATAAGAAGCTGCCGATGGGATTGTTGCTGCTGTTTAATTTTTTCAAGTAAACTTGGAGGAATCTTTCCGCGTTTCAAATGGTGGAATAGACTTGGGGTCAACTTAAGTTGAGGGACAGGTAGTGGATGACCATGGAAACGCTTCGGGATGAAAACCACTGGAAGGGTTTTGTTCCGAATACGTTTGTGCTGGGCTTTTCTAGGGGTCGCGGTAAGGTAAATAAGAGAGGACTCTGTTTTGGCTGCACGCTTTGAAGCGTAGTGGAGCGCAGGATCCTGATGAAATGGAAACGCGTCAATTTCATCAATAATCATCACATCAAAAGCATGGGCAAAACGAAGAAGCTGGTGGGTGGTTGCGATAAGAAACTGCGCAGCTCCTTTTTTATTCGGACTGTCTCCATACAATGCTTCCATCTCAACGTTCGGAAAGGCAGCTTTCAGACGGGGCAGCAATTCTCGTACAACGTCAGTTCGAGGAGTAGCAAGACAGACCCGCTTTCCAGAAGAGAAAGCATCAGTCAGTCCCGGGTACAGCATTTCGGTTTTTCCAGCACCGCAAACTGCCCAGATCAGTTTTTCCCCTTTCCCTAGCTGAATCACATTTCTTATTTCATCAGCTGCTTTTTGCTGAGAAAAGGTTAATTCTCCTTTCCACGCGCATGGATTTTCATACCGGGGCCATGCGACATTTGGACTGCCGAAATACAAAGGCTCACATTCCGTAACTCGTCCCATTTGAATACAGCAGCGGCAGTAAACACAGGATTTCCCGCAGGCAGCATGAGGGATCTCAGCGAATAGGTGCTGTTCCTTATTCCCACACCGCCGGCAGCGGAATCCCCAGAAGTGATGCTCCAGACCAGGAACTTTTATTAGTACGTTTTGTGATAGAGCAGATATAAGATGAGGTTCATCAAGAGGGATTTCATAATGCAGCAGGAGTTTACCGGCAAGTTGAGGGTAGTAGTGAGGCGTTACTAGATCGGGGATCCAATCAAAATCAGCAGAAAAATAAGTACGAAGAGATTGCAGCATGCTTTCACCATCCTAATATATAAGTAGAGCCTGCTTGAGTCTCACAAACAGGCTCTACTTCAGGATTTACGGTACCATCCAAGTCCGATTGCCCCTTCACCGAGATGCGTGCCGATTACTGGACCAAAATAGCTGACTTCGATCTCTACGTTTTCAAACTGCTGTTCAATTTCCTGCTTAATCTGTTTAGCTTCATCCAACCGATTAGCATGAATAATACAGGCTTTATACATTGCGCCTTCTTCAATAGACTCTTCAAACAAGGTTAAGATGCGCTTAAGAGCTTTCTTTCTGGTGCGGATTTTTTCAAAAGGAACAATTTTTGTATCTACAAAATGGAGGACAGGCTTTACTTGCAGCAGGCTGCCTACAAACGCCTGAGCTCCGTTTAAACGGCCTCCGCGGTGTAAATGCGTAAGATCGTCCACCATAAAGTACGCTTTCATGGACTGCTTCATAACCTCAAGGCGGTCAAGAATTTGCTCTGGGGTCTCTCCATTACTAGCAAGCTCGGCAGCTTCAAGAGCATAAAAACCCTGCATAAGACAACTTATTTCAGAGTCAAATACATGAACGTCAATCCCTTCAACCATATCTCCAGCTGCTATCATCCCTTGATAAGTGCCGCTGATGCCGCTTGAAAGATGAATAGCTAACACGGCGTCGTAATCTCGGGCAAGCTCCTCCAGTTTATTAGTCATTAAACCGGTCGAAGGCTGCGAAGTTTTCGGCAGCTCACCACCTTCTTTCACCATATCGTAGAAGTCATCAGCGTTTATATCTATTTCTTCCTGATAGGATTCGTGACCAAAAATCACGTTCAACGGTATCATATGTATGTCGTTGGCTCTGCGCGTCTCTCTCTTAAGATAAGCCGTACTATCTGTAAGAACCGCTGTTTTCATGTGATCCAACTCCTTGTCCACTGTGTATTTTCTAGCTTTATATGTCTCTTACTATGTGAAAGTATTTATCTATTATTTTACATGAACCCTCAATCAATTGCACCAATAAAGTAGAAATAAGCTGATAGGTAACCTGGTAAAAACAGGGACCTCAGGACATCCAAATTATGTATGTCCTGAGGTCCCTGTTTTTACCTTTTCTTATTTTATTTAAAAAAGCTGCCGGCCTGAGCCAGCAGCAATAATATTGATAATGCGATTAAATAACTTCAACCCATCCATTTTTAATTGCTGTTACAACCGCTTGAGTACGATCGTTCACGTTCATCTTCTGCAAGATATTGCTCACATGGTTCTTTACGGTTTTTTCACTGATATAAAGGGATTCGGCAACTCCGCGATTGCTGTTTCCGTCGGCTAGAAGCTGTAGCACTTCACATTCACGACGGGTAAGCAGATGAAGCGGTTTGCGATATTCAATCGTACGATAAGCACTGCTGCCTTTATTTTCGGATAGACGACGATATTCTGCGACCAAATTGTGGGTCACTTTTGGATGCAGATAAGATCCGCCTTCTCCAACTACTTTAATTGCTTCAATAAGCGCATCCGAATCCATTTCTTTTAGCAAGTACCCTTGTGCCCCTGTTTTAAGTGCATGGGTTACGTAGTTTTCATCATCATGAATAGATAAAATAATGACCTTTAAGTCTGGATATTTCTTGGTAATTTCCGCCGTAGCTTCGACCCCATTCATGCTTGGCATGTTAATATCCATCAGGACCACATCAGGCATATAATCATCAATCAACTGGAGAGCTGAACTGCCATCGTCACCCTCTGCCACAACTTCAAAGCTTGTCTCAAAGTCTAAAATTCTCTTTACACCTTCACGGAATAATTTATGGTCATCAATCAGGACTATTCGTGTCGTCATGATCTTTTCCTCCTATTTCCTTTACATCCACTGGATTTTTTCAGCATCCCTATCCTATAGGTCTTTGTAATCTTTTTTTGTCTCTTTTTGTCTCTTTTTGTCTCTAATTACCTGTATATCGTTGTACCCTAATCCTATTCTCTATTATAAACGATTCACGCCATTTTACATAGTTATTCCTGTAATTAACTATTTATTGGAATATGAATCGTGACAATGGTCCCCTCTCCAGGGCTTGAATCGATGGTTAGATCCCCATCCAGCATATCCACGCGCTCACGCATGCCGACTAAGCCAAATGATTTATCTTTCTTAGATTTAGGATCAAACCCTTTTCCATCATCTTTTACGATGATCAAGGCCGAACCGGCTTGTAATTCCGTCTTTACCTGGATTAAGGAAGCACTCGCATGCTTGACAGCATTCTGAACCGCTTCCTGAATCAACCGGAACAACGCAACTTCAAATTTAGATTCAAAGCGGCGTTCTTCACCGAATAACGTAAATGAAATTTCCAGATCATTATAATCCTCTACCGTAGCTAAATACTTTTTCAGCGTCGGAATTATCCCTAAATCGTCAAGCGCCATGGGACGGAGATCATATATGATACGACGGACTTCGTAAAGTGCGGAACGAACCATAGTTCGAACACTTCTCATTTCTTTCATAGCTTCCTCTACGCCTCTTTCCCGGTAAATCCGGTCCACAAGGTCTGAACGAAGCATCACATTCGCAAGCATCTGGGCAGGCCCATCATGAATTTCTCTGGATAACCGCCGCCGCTCCTCTTCCTGGGCTTCAATAATCTGAAGACCGAATTGCTGCTTTTCCTTTGCATCCTCCAGCGCATCGGTGACATGCTTGAAGTCTTCAGTCAAATAGTTCAGCACAACAGATATTTTTCCTCCCAGCGCTTCGGCACGTCCAATCGTTTCATCCAAATTCCTCAGGCGCCTTTCTAAATCATCTCGACGATTGCGCAACTGCTTTTCCTTCTCGCGTTTCATTGATAAATCCATCTGCAACCCGTGCGTTTGTTCGTACACTTTACGAATTTCATCTTCTGAATATTTCTGGAATTGTTTACTCACTTCTGACAAGCGCATACGGGAGAAACGTACTTTCTGCTCCAGTTTGTCTCCCTCGTCTATAAGAGAGCAAACTTCTCGTTTCGTTTCCTTCAGCTCTTTATCCAGTTTTTCATATTCATTTCGGGATTCTTCACCAATCTGAAAAATTTCATCTTTACTATTGGTGACCGTATCCACCATTTCATGAATGATATGGTCAAGTGCTTTATCCCCAAATTTCTTTTCGCTCATCATTGTCCCTCCATCAATATTCACACACACTCATTCGTTAGGCCTAAGCCGTTTTATGGGGGTGTTTAATTAAAAGTTACTTATAATTTTCTCTTTTTGATAAAACAACATGCTATTTGCCGAATCATGTCCCCGCCTATATAATTAAGTCTTTAGGAGGTTTAACATATTATGTTAGAAAATTATTATACCGTAAAGCCGAATGGATCTGAAGAAGTGACCATACAAAAATCCCGTTTCATTGGATACGTGCGACGCTGTGAAACGGAAGAAGAAGCCCAATTGTTTATTCAGGAGATTAAGAAGAAACATAATGATGCGAACCATAACTGCTCAGCTTATATGATTGGCGAACACGATTTAATTCAAAAAGCAAACGATGACGGGGAACCAAGTGGTACCGCCGGTGTTCCTATGCTCGAAGTATTAAAGCGAAAAGGATTAAAGGATACCGCTGTCGTGGTCACGCGCTACTTCGGGGGTACGAAACTCGGGGCAGGCGGATTAATTCGCGCATATTCCGGTACTGTTTCTCAAGCAATTGAAAAAACAGGAATTGTCAGGCGTCAGCTTATGAAATCTATGCACGTGAGCGTAGCTTATCACCTGCTTGGAAAAGTAGAAAATGAAGTACGCAACTCTTCCTATACGCTTGAAACGATTAATTACATGGAAAATGTGGAATTAATAATATATGTAGAAAGCGGGCAGGAAGAAGCTTTTGAAAGCTGGATAACTAATTTAACCAGTAATCAAGCTCAACTAACCCGAGGAGATTCATCTTATGTAGAATTTGATGTCAAACCTAGCGAAGGAGCCTGACCCCGTTTATGAAACGCAAAAAACTGAAGATCACCCTAAGCATAGTGGTCTTTATTCTGTTAATCGGCATTGGTACCGCTGCTGGCTATGCCATTTATCTGACTGATAAAGTCAAGCAGACGGCAACCGAATCCCATCAGGAACTCGACAGAGGAGAGAAATCTGAAAAGAGGCAAAGCGAAGTGAACCCCGAGTACGATGACATTTCCGTATTGTTCGTAGGAATTGATGACAGTAAGAAAAGATCTTCCGGCGGCAATCGTAATGCTCTGTCGGATGCACTCGTCCTTGCAACTTTTAACGATAATAACAAATCGATAAAAATGGTAAGTATTCCGAGGGACTCTTACACGTACATCCCACAAATCGACTCTAAAGATAAAATCACTCATGCTCACGCCTTTGGTGGAATCAATGCTACAGTTGGAACTGTGGAAAGAATGTTTGATATTCCTGTAGATTATTATGTGAGACTCAATTTTAATTCATTTATTGAAGTTGTTAACTCCATCGGTGGTATCACTTATGATGTCCCATTTGATATTACTGAACAAAATAGTGTCGACAAAGACGGAGCCATTGAATTGGAAGAAGGTTATCAAGAGTTGAATGGTGAGGAAGCCCTGGCTCTTGCCAGAACAAGAAAATATGACAGTGACCTGGCACGCGGGCAGCGACAAATGGAATTAATTCAGGAAATTGCACGTCAAACGATGACGACAAGTTCACTTCATAATTTCGGTGATATTCTCAACTCCATTAACGACAATCTGAAAACGAATTTAACATTCGAAGAAATGGTTTCCTTTAAGGACTATTTCCTTGATAAACAAGGATTGACCTTTAATAAGATGCAGTTGAATGGTGAAGGTGGAAAAGTGGACGGAGTCTGGTATTATCAGGTGAACGAAGAAAGTCTTTCCAATGCGAAAGATCAGCTGCAAGCTCACTTGAATTTACCTTCCCAAAATGATAAAAACTCCAATACCTTCGCTGAAGAAAACGAAGATGAAGATAATTCTATGTAAAAACCTGCTTTATCGATAAAGCAGGTTTTTTGCTGTCTTTTGACTGAACATTTCCTGGGAAATATTCAGTTCCTGTCGAAAATTATGAATAGCGATAAAAAAACTCTGCGGAGAAGGAATTCCTTTCCTTCTCCGCAGAGCTTTCTAATTACCTGCGTGTACGGTAATCACGAATCATATTGAGGATTGGTTTATAATCTTTCCCAATTAACCCAGTCATCTCGACGATTAATTCAATCATCAGAATAAGAGCTGCCATTACAAACATAGCTCCAAACATTGTTGCCTGAGAAAAGATAACAGCTGCCAGACTAAATAGGGCACTAACAGCATAAATCATGAGGACCGTTTCTGGATGACTGTAGCCCAAATTAATCAAACAGTGATGAAGGTGCGATTTATCAGGGGCCGACAATGGCTTTCGTTGAATCACTCTGCGGACAATCGCAAACAGCGTGTCAGAAATGGGTACACCGAGAATAATTACCGGAATAATGAAAGAGAATAGAGTTACGTTTTTAAAGCCTAAAAGTGAAAGCACACTGATCATAAAACCGAGGAACAACGCCCCTGTATCCCCCATGAAAATTTTGGCTGGATAGAAATTGTAGAAAAGAAAACCAATTGTACTTCCTAACATCATAAATCCTGCAAATACGACAAACACATTTCCCATGGTTATGGCCATACCTGAGATCGTCAGTAAAGCAATTGCTGATACCCCTGCTGCCAGGCCATCTAGCCCGTCGATTAAGTTAATCGCATTGGTTATTCCTACAATCCATAATATGGTGATCGGTATGCTTAAATATCCAAATTCCATTTCACCACCGAACGGGAGGTTAATGTACTCGACTTGTACACCTCCCATAACCACAACAATAGCAGCTAAAATTTGCCCCCCAAGCTTCACTTTTGCAGAAAGCTCCTTTAGATCATCCAGGACACCGGTGGCAATGATGATACTGGCACCAATAAACACCGGCCAAGTATAGCGACTTTCAGGGAAAAAGAACAATAGCCCCCCTGCAAAGCTTAAATAAATAGCCAGTCCACCTAGTCTGGGCATAACCACTTTATGGACTTTTCTATGGTTCGGCTGATCAGTCGCTCCAATAGCAACAGCAACTTTTTTAACAACAGGTGTTATTAGTAACGAAGCAATAAAACAGAATAACAAGGCCTTATACTCCATAAAGACCCTCCTCAGGTTTAGTATGTCCTCTCCCAAACATCATAAGCTGAAATAATTTTTCCATATTTTTTAGAATAAATGAGTGACTGTTATCTTATAATAATTCTAGATGATTATAGCACAAGAACCGCCGATCAGATATACATATTTCTTTAAATATTTGTTAGCCTATTCCTAACATTTTCAAACACGAAAAAGCCTTTTCTGACAAAAGAATTTAATCTTGAAATTCCCTGCATACCGGTCTTCATGTCTTTTGATACAGTAAAGTCCCCTTGTATCTTCATTTGTAAAATATTTGTAAATTTTTCTTACTTCAATAAGTAACAAGGAGCCCAATAGTTTTTCGAATAGAAATATATACAACTGGGTGTCTTATACAAAAATAATTCATCTTTCCTACTTCTCTATATAAAATAGGGTTTAAGCCTCTCCTCGAAAGTAAATACACGGTTAGGTACAGCTTTACCTTGCAGTGTTCTTCAAGAATTCATAAAATAGGTAACGCATGTCAATTTTACTAGGAGGATTTCTTACAACATGGCCACACATGAAAGAAAAAAATTAGAAAGATCCTTAAAACCTCATTGGGTTTGGGCGATTGCATTTGGCTCCGCTATAGGATGGGGAGCTTTTGTATTGCCGACAGACTGGATCGGGCAGGCAGGTCCTATAGGAGTTGTGCTCGGAATTTTGCTCGGCGCTGTTCTTATGATGATTATCGGAGTAAGTTATGGTTTCTTAATAGAAAAATTTCCAGTGACAGGTGGAGAGTTTGCATATGCTTACATTGGATTTGGGAGAACATTTGCCTTCTTAGCAGGGTGGTTCTTAACCCTTGGATACTTATGTATCGTTGCTCTGAATGCTTCGGCGCTCGCTCTGCTTGCTAAATTTCTGTTTCCAGATTTTGTACGAACAGGCAACCTGTATGTTGTCGCTGGTTACGAAGTGTCCATCATTCAAATCGCGATTGCGAGTATCGCCCTTATTTTATTTGCTATTTTAAATATCAGAGGTGCCAGTTTTTCTGGAAGAACACAATTTGTCTTTAGTATGGTATTAGTTCTAGGAATTACATTGTTAGGTCTTGGGGCTATATTTACAGAAGGCCCATCCATCAGCAACATTACACCGGCCTTCAAGCCGGATCAGACAGCGATTGCTTCGATTCTGACAATTTTAGCGCTTGCACCGTTTGCTTATGTTGGTTTCGATAATATACCTCAGGCAGCCGAAGAATTTGACTTTAAACCCAAAAAAGCATTTGGTTTAATTATTTGGTCTCTACTCGCTGCTGGGCTGGCCTATAGCGCTATGATCCTGATTACCGCAAGTACTATGCCCTGGCAGGATTTACTTGCTCAGATCAATGCAGAACAATCGGTATGGGGAACAGGTGACGCTATTGAAAGTTATCTTGGACGAGCTGGAGTATTCATTATCGCTATTGCTGTTTCCATGGGTATATTTACAGGATTAAACGGCTTTTATATTTCATCAAGCCGTCTCACTTTCGCCATGGGCCGCGCCCGCATATTACCAAATGCGTTCCGTAAACTTCACTCCAAGTATCACACACCTTATGTAGGTATTTTATTCACAATGGCCATTTGCCTGATTGCTCCCTGGTTTGGACGCCAGGCTTTATTATGGGTAGTGGACATGTCTTCTACAGGAGTAGCCATTGCTTACTTTTTCTGTACAGCAACCGCTTATAAATTTTATCGGTGGTCCTCGAACCACCCTGCCAAAAACAATACGGACGTAGTGTCCCCTGGCAGAAAGTTACTTTCCTTGGTCGGAATGCTCAGCTCCATTGGGTTCCTTGCGTTACTACTTCTACCATGGTCTCCAGCATCACTAGGCAGAGAATCTTATATTGTCCTATGTATTTGGATCGTTATCGGAATTGTTTTCTATATCTTTAACTACAAACGATATAATCAAATTACAGAAAAAGAAATGAATTATCTGATTCTCGAAAAAGAAGAAATTTAAAAAGAAATCCCTGGGAGAACCCGGGGATTTCTTTTTTTATTTAGTTAAAATAGCTGCTGAAGTATTTATTCCAAACACTATAGATCCAGCTTTTAACCCACGTGTACTTATCTTCTTTTTCCTGTCCTTTGTCTTTGTTACCTTCATCATCTTTGTCTTTATGATCTTTATCGCCGCTGTCTTTGTCATTATTTTTTTTGTTTTCATTTCCTTTATCTTTATCTTTGTCTTTGTTGCCATTATTCTTAATCATGATCTGAGCTAGTACCGGATCATGGTCACTCGCACGGCCATCAGCTTCTGAGAAGTCAGAGTTAATATTTATCGTCTGAACTTTCGTCTGCTTAGCAAGATTGTTGCTCACAAGAATGTGATCAAGCACTTGAGAATTCCCTTGATAAATATAGGTGTACTGCTCTTCTGTCGGAAGAGATTCGATCATGTTGGTTAAAATGTCACCTTCCAGTGTATTAATCGGAGCGGAGAACTGAAAATCATTTAAATCCCCAAGAACGACGACATTCGAATCATCCATCTCACTTTCAACTTTTTGAACAAAGTTGTTAATTACAGTGGCTTGCTGGATTCGCTGCTCTTCACTGCCCAGCTCGATCGGCTGATCAGCGCCAAACAGGCCATCATCTCCACCTTTGGAATTGAAATGATTGGCTACCACGACCACTTTTTCTCCATTAAATTCGAATTCAGCCGCTAATGGTTTGCGAGAATCGTAAAAGGCATCATTCGTTGGATCAACACGGCCTGGGTTCAAGGTCAGACCATCTTCGTTCACATCTACGCCGGTTACCGCATCCCCATCTGGCTTGTCGGTCAGCTTCACGCGATCCGGGTTGTAAATGAATCCAACGCGTATGTTTCCTCCCGGCTGACCTCCGTCCGTTTTATCTAGGGGAGCAATGTCTGTGAACTCATACTTCGGTCCACCCGCTTCTGCGATTGCATCAATTAATTTCTGGTAACTTTCATTCGCTTCTACTGTCCCATCATCAGTCGGACCGTTATTGTCTTGAACTTCAATTAAACCTACCACATCAGGCATATTTAGATTTTGAATAATAGATTCCGCAATCTTTTCAACTTTTTCAGGAGAAGTGTCTGCAGAGAAGTTCTCGACGTTGTAGCTCGCTACAGTCATTTTTTTCTTAAGAGCTTTCAAATCCGCAGTTTCTCGTTCTGTCCCCCCGTCATTAATTTCCGGGAATTCTCCAGTTGGACGGATCTTGTAGTTGCTATAGTCGTAATTGACTACTCCGGTGATAGACTCCTCAAAATAATCACCTGTTTTCGCATTAATATCTACTCCGTCAACATCGATCAGCACACGTTCAGGGTTGTAGTCGTCTGGGGAAATGAGCAGCCCCTCTGCACGGGTAAACAATTGATCTTCGCTCGTTTCTACATACACTGGAAGCTCCTCATATTTAACCGGACCGGATACTTTTGCATCTGGAAGTCCAATTAACATTCCTTCCAGGCTCTCATAGAAATCAATGCCGTCTTCTGCCGGATCAAAGGACTCGAGACCATCATCTTCAATATTTTCTGTAGGCTGTTCACGGTCTTCACCAATCACTACAGGATCTGGAATATCTGCTCCAGTAGATGTCACATCAACAGTGGAAGCACTAATCTGAGTAGTCAGCAGATCGTTTGCATCTGAATATCCATCTTCCCGCCACTCCGTAACTTCTCCGGTCGTCGTTACGACATCACCAACAGCAACATTAGAAGAACGCTTGTAAACGTAAATCCCCTCAGACGTAGCTATGTCTTCATCTGGATCAAGACTTTGCATGTAAAAACCATTGCTGCCATCAAGCTTCGTGACTACACCTTCGACATTTTTTACGACTTCGCCTTCATAAGGAGAAGTATGCGAAGCTCCCTGTATATCATGGATTTCAAGGGAGTCAGCAGCTTTTAGAGCCGTATAAGAAAACGTAGAAACCTTGCTCACTTCTCCATTTTCACGGACAGCTGCAGCTTTGATCGTAGTATCCTCCGTGATTGTTATCGGTTCTGTGTATTCTTTACTTTCAGCTGTAGGCTCACTTCCATCCGTGGTATAATGAATCGTCACACCTGGCTCAGCGGCACTGAGAGTAATTTCTGTCCCTGTAATTACTGAACCGGATTCTTTATTTGCTGTGACAGCGAAGGCTTCTTGCACGATATCAGATTTTGAACGAGGAACCAGCTTATAATTATTGTAGCTATAATTCACGACACCCTTAACCTGCTCGTAGGTCTCACCAACCTTAAGAAGACTCTCTTCAGCCGGGGTGATTAGGAATGTTCCTTCAGCTCCTTGCGCTGTAAAATCTCCATATTCATCCACATCGGTGATTTCTACATTATTCACTTCTACGAATTCGCCTTCAATGGCTTCTCCTTGATCACCAGAAAATTGGGGTGCCGTTACTTTCTCAGGTTCAGGAACACCCGCATCCTCTTCTGTAACTTCGACAGCGGCTGAAGAGGTTTGAATTTGCTCCATTCCATAATAATCACCTAGTTCCCCTGAAGCTGTGACCTGATCACCAACCTGTGCGGTAATCCCGGGAGCTCGAACAATGATGCCTGCTGACTCGTCTTGTATGTATAAGTTCGTTTGTCCCCCAGATTCAAACGCTGCCGTAGCAATTCCCTGTACACTTACAGTGGAACCTTTTTCACTTTGACGAGCCTCAGCAATAGATACTGTCTCTACGGGAGTGGCCGGAGTGTCATTAACTTCGTAAGAACCCAGATAATCAAATGTATCTTTGGCATAGCTGTCCCACTCGGCTGAAACGTCGTAATCGTCCGTTGGATCTTTGTCTCCCGAGGTTATGGAAGCTTTTCTAACCAGTGTGACGTCTTTAGCAAAATCGCTACCATTACCAACTTGCCCAAATGAATCGATAATTTCTCCGTCTTTTTTCAACACGAGAGGATCGTTTCCGTTGAAGCTCACAATGCCATCAATTAAGTCGGCTTTGTCTATAATATCCTGGGCCGCCTGGCTGTCTGCAATGACGAATGTTTCACCGCTTGCTAATGTTCCTTCAAGTTCCTGAGTCTGAGAAGCTTCAGCGGCTTCATTGGAATAGAGTTCAAGCGTATAACCCGATAAATCAATAGCACTTCCTGTACCATTATAAAGTTCAAGCGCTTTATTATAACTTGATCCTTCCACATATTCAGAAATAAACAAGTCCGCAGGTGCTTCCGCTGCCTTAACGTCAGACATCGGAATCGCTGTAGAACTTAACGTCAGTACCGTTACTAAACATCCAGCAACTACTTTTTTCACTGATAACGCCTCCCTGGAAATTTATGCCGTGTTGGCCAATACTCTTCCAGTATAAAATATCCAGCCTCCAAAATATGTTGTAATTTTGTAAAATTAGATAATTAATTCCAATGTATCAGGATAAAATAACTAATTATGACAAATAATTTACACATTGTCGGACGATAGAAGTGTGCCTTTGGGGTGTTTTCATATATGATAAAATATAAATTTGAGAGGTTAGAAGAATGAGGTGTGTTCGATGAATTCCAGAAAAGTTCGTATTCGCAAAAGAAAAAGAAAGAAGAAAATCAGGCGCATAAGTGTATTCCTTTTGATGCTGGCCGTTCTTGCCGGGGGCACGTTTTATTACGTATCCCAGGTCTATACAGCATCTTTCCAGGCTTTAGATAGAGGAGAAAAATCTGATCTTCGAGAGGAAGCTGTAAACATTGGAGATGACCCCATCTCTATACTTTTAATGGGGGTAGAGGATTATTCAACAGACGGTGCAGCAGGCCGGGCAGACACACAAATTGTGATGACGCTGGACCCTAAAACAAATCAGATTACCATGACCAGTCTTCCAAGGGATACAGAAATTACGCTCCCAGAAGAAAAAGTCGGCGAGAAGTATTCAGGAGAGCATAAGTTAAATGCCACCTACTCTATCGGAGAAATTTCAGGTTATGGATCTGAAAAACTTGCAGTAGAAACCGTGGAAAACTATCTCGACATTCCTATAGATAAATTTGCGACCGTCAATTTTGAAGGATTCATGGAAGTCGTGAATTTACTAAACGGGGTAACCGTAGATGTAAAAGAGGGCTTCTGGGAACGAAGCAGCCAGGATTACAATAAAAAGATTGAGTTTGAAGAAGGTCCGACAGCAATGAACGGCGAAGAGGCTTTAGCTTTTGTTAGAATGAGGAAAAGAGAAGCAGCCCTTACTTATCCTCGAGAAGAACGCCAGCGCCAATTTATCCAAGCTGCAATCGACGAAGCGATCTCTGCGGGCACCATTTTTAAAGCCGGTGAAATTGCGGATGTTA
The DNA here is from genome assembly GCF_052246755.1 of Halobacillus sp. B29. Taxonomy (NCBI): domain Bacteria; kingdom Bacillati; phylum Bacillota; class Bacilli; order Caryophanales; family Bacillaceae; genus Halobacillus; species Halobacillus sp. B29. The sequence goes on along the minus strand of NZ_JBQQCM010000006.1, from coordinate 55,007 downwards.
TCGGGAAGAACATCACTACAAATCTATCGCCCAGAGAGATTTATGCATTACAGAAAGCCTTTTCTTCCGAAAATTCGGACGTAAAGTCATTTACAATCGAAGGGGAAAACAAACGCCTCGAAAATGGACTCTATTATTTTGTTCCGGATGAAGAAAGCTTGCAGGATGTTGAAACCAAGTTGAAGCAGGAACTTGATCTGCCTGGTGCTTCAGTTTCAGTATCTCAAGAGGACTCATCATCTGAGTGAGTGTAATAGGGAAATTGACGCCCCGTTCGGTCATCGAACGGGGCGTTTATACTATTCCTATTAAAAAAGGATCTCCTCACTGGAGATCCTTTTCTTAAACATAAACGCGCTAAGAGCCCGTGGGCTTAAAAACAAGCACGCCATAGACTCTTTCGAAGGTGTATGGACCATCATACTCGATCAGGGGCACAACATCTTCATTTTGAATGCTGATTTTACTAATCGTCGGCTTCGACACCATAATGCGTTGAAATGTATCTTCCGTTAACTGTCGGGAAGGTTCGACAACAATCGTTCGATCAATCCGTACACAATAACGGCCTAAAATGTGTAATTCTTCTCTGTCTAAATATAGTTTTGATAATTGTGCCAATCCACTTCATCCTCTCTGTGTTCTATAAGAAGTGTTTAGCACATCACCCTATCCCTGTATCCATAATATAATAAAATTTCTATAATTTGAAAAGTCTTTATAGGTAAAATAAGACACGAGAACTACAAAATTCGATTTTTTTCTCAGAAAGACTCCTTTACTTCAGCTAAGAGGTTCGCACGCCACTGTTTCTTCTTCTGTCTATATTCTTCTTTTAAGTCCGTCGCTTTTTCTGCACCAATGTGTTTTTTGACACTTTCATGAATGGTTTGAAAACCTTCATCTGTACTCGCTTCCAGACGATCGGCTGCTGAATTATACTTGCTGAAAAAATAACTGAAGGAAATGTCTTCACCATTCTGCTTTTTAGTCACATATTCTTTTTGGGCTTCTGTAACGATTTCATCCATTCTTCTTTCGGCTTCATCAATGAGTTGTTCATATGAAGTTTCATAGGATGCAATTCGTTCAGCAGGATTCATTTTTCCTTCAGCACTATCATCTGGCAGGATAATTTCGTATGTTTCATCTGCTAACTGATCAACTTCCTCATCAGCTGTATCATGTGACTGCATGAAGAACACATATGTAAAATATCCGCCTATCGCTATTACAACTACCATGAAAAGCAAAAGAATTTTTTTCATATTGAAGCCATTTCCTCCACTCTATTTTCTCTTACAGAGTATAGCACAGAAAAGCCCTCTTCTGCGTTTTCACGCAGAAGAGGGCTGATTATATTTTTATTCTTCTATAATACGATAGTTGGTATGAGCTACAACCGTTCTATCATATTCAAAATCAATTTCATCTAAATTGTCCATAATTGTTAGATCCACAATTACAGAACGCTGGCATTGACTAGGAATCACTTTTCCCGTAAAAGTAATATCGTTTCTTTCAAAACTGACTACTTGTCCGGGAGTCGCGATTTTATCATCAGGTTGTATCATAATCTCTACCCTTTCTCTATCTTTTTTTAATGAACCGATTTTACATAAAATTGACAAACAATTCAAATAAAATCATTTACAGAATATGTTACTTTATTCGACAAATAATTACAAGTCAAACGTTATTGTTTTTGTGAAATATCTATTACAAATTTTGAAGTGTTGCTAATAGTCAAGAAGACCATGGTAAGTCAGACAGAATTAAACGAATGTACCTCTTTTAAATTTACTTTTATATCCACCTCAGGTCATCCAGTTATTGGAATTCTATACAAATTGGTGTAGTCTATTCGTACCATGGACACTTGACGGTATATAGTATATTATGAAAACGGTTTCAACATTATTAGGAAAGAGGGGAAATAATTTGAAGAAATTTTATTGGTTCATCGGTATAGTCTTTTTCTTATTGTCATTTGCGCAACCGTTTGCACTGAACGCTTTTGCTGATGACAAAGTCTATGATACGGTCGTACTCCGAGGAAGCGCTACTTCTCTTGACTGGAGTTCTAATGATCACCCGCTGGCTTATGATTCAGAAGAAGGCGTGTGGAAAAGTGATCCTGTCGCACTAGAAGGCGGAAATGAAGTCGAATTTAAATACGTATATGACGGAAGCTGGATGCAAGGAGCCAACTTAACTTATACGCCGCCTCAAGATGGTGATTATACGTTTGTTTTTTATCCCGAAAATGAACGTACAGTTGACGTACGTTCAGCAAACACGTCTTCTGGAAGTGTAACGTTAGAGTTAACTGTACCTGAGGCGACTCCAGATTGGGTGGTGCCTACCCTTGCTTCTAATATGAATGACTTCAATTATAAGGTAAGCCCCCTCAGTAAAGTTGACGAACGTACTTATCAAATTCGAGTGAATGGAGAATCCGGAGAAACACTATCCTACTTCTACAGTTTAGGCGGCGAGCCTTATAAAGAAGTGCGCGAAGAACCCCGTTCAGTTGTGTTTACAGAAGATACTCACGTTCAAAAAGATACCGTTACAGAATGGGAAACAATCCCCGTAGCCCAGGATGTTACGCACGACTTCAACCATAAGCCTTATACACCTGACAAAAAAGATAACGTAGCCGTAGAAGTAACGGTAGATCATTATGGACCGATTGATGAAGGATCTGTCTACTATACGACAGACGGGTCCAGCCCTGTTGGAAAAAGAGGAGAAGTCGAGAACGGAAAAACAGCTGACCTTCAAGTAACCGAAACCACAACGCAGAATAACGGTTTAAAAACTTCTATCCTTACAGGGACAATACCGAACCAAAAAAATGAAACACGGGTTAAGTATAAAACTGATGTGTGGAATTCTGAGAGTGAAGGCTCACAATTCGCCGATAACAATGCACTCACGTCAGAGAATGCCACAGAATTTGCTTATTATGTAGAGGATTATCAATCGCCGGATTGGGCGAAAGAAGCGATCATATATCAAGTCTTTGTAGACCGCTTCCGTGATGGCACTGATAGCAACAATACACCCGTGGACCCTTCACTTCCTTACGACGAACAACTTAAAGGTTGGATGGGCGGCGACCTTCAGGGAGTATTAGAAAAGCTGGATTACATCGATAGTCTGGGTGTAAACACCATCTGGATTTCTCCAATTTACGAAGGTCCTTACTCTCATGGTTATCATCCAGCAGATTTTATGAATATTGACCCACGCTTCGGAAGCAACGAATTAATGAAAGAACTGGTGAAAAAAGCACATAAACGTAATATTAAAGTTGTTTTTGATTTAGTTCCGAATCATACATCAAATCAGCATCCATTCTTCCAGGATGCAGTGGAAAAAGGAGAAGACAGCCCTTACTATGATTGGTACTCATTCACTAACTGGCCAAACGAATATGATACATTCTATGATGTTCAGGAATTGCCTGAACTTAACAATGACAATCCAGAAACCAGAGAATATATGTTAGATGAAGTTGTTCCATTCTGGATGGAAGAGATTGGGGTAGATGGTTTCCGGCTGGATTATGCTAAAGGCCCGAGCCAGAGCTTCTGGGTTGACTTTCGTCATAAAGTAAAGGAATTGGATTCGAACGCTTTTATTTTCGGTGAAGTATGGGATAATCTCGATAAGATTACATCCTATACAGGAAAACTGGACGGTGCTATCGATTTTGAAACTCAGTCCGCCATCCAGAATGCTTTTATTAAGGATGGCAGCATGAACCAGTTGGCTTCTTCCTTAACAACGATTCATGATGCCTATAGTGAAGAATTTGTACCAGCTACTTTCTTAGACAGTCATGATGTACCGCGCTTCTTATATGAAGCAGACGGCAACACGCAGACTCTGAAAAATGCTGCATCTCTGCAATTCACACTGCCCGGAGCTCCGGTCATTTACTACGGTGACGAAGTAGGACTTTCACAGAGCGGCGATCATAATGCCGTTGATGAATGGAAGGATCGCTATTACCGTGAAATGATGCCTTGGAAACCGTCGGAACAGGATCAGGATGTGAAAGCTCATTATAAAAAGCTCATTGATATTCGACAGGAACATGAAGCATTGACCGATGGCGACCTGGAAATGGTTTATTCCGATGATGATCTTCTTGTATTCGAAAGAAAGCTTCCTCAAGATCAGGTCGTTGTCGTCATCAATAAAGGAGAGAGTCAACGCCAGTTTGATCTTATTGATCTGTACAACCAGAAAACACCGAATCGTGTTAAGCTGACCTCATTAACAGATGGTAAAAAACTGAAGAGTCACAAGGGTTCGCTTGAATTGAAGAGTGAGGCTCATTCTGTTTCCATCTATGAAGTCAAAGGAAAGCTCCGCTTGGAGACACCTGACGAGTATAAGAAGTATTCAAAAGTGGCTATACGGGGATCTGAACCGCTTGACTGGGAATCCGATGCCAATTTGTTATCCTATGATGACAGTGAGCATGTCTGGAAAAGTGACCCCATCCAGTTAAAGGCGGATGAAACCATCGAATTTAAATATGTACGAGATGGAGAATGGCTGGAAGGGGACAATCTAACATTCACTCCCGAAATGGACGGAGACTATATATTCATATTCAATCCTCAAGATCAATATCGGATAACCGTCCTCCCTTATTCTGAGTCAGCTAATCTCGGAAAAGCTTCATAAGAAAAAAGCCTGCCGCATGCGGCGAGGCCACTGAAAAATTGAAGATTTATAATAGGTAGAATCCAAAATGCGGATGGTATGGAATGTTCTTCTATACCATCCACATTTATTCTATTATCATGAGGCTTGTCCTCTCTAATCCTTCATTAGTTTCCTGATTCATTTCACATTCGCTGTAAAAATCGCCATGACGCCCCGAAGGTGCATGCCTTCAAGACCCGAAGATGGTCCACATTGATTCCACGATGAGCGTTCGATGGTGACGCCTGCAGGAACAGCGCGAGCCGAAGATCCACTTGGTCAAGTGATTTTCTTGACCAAATTAGCTGAGGCCGTGCCCGCGGCAAGCATCCATCGACAAGCGATTCGGGAGAATCAACAAGAACCTTTAACCAATTCTCGTGATAGAAAGGAGTTTTTCAGTGTCCTCCCATGCAGCAGGCTTTTTCATATCTATTAAACTATTGCTTTTCCTTCGCTAATATATTATATTACCATTTGTACCCAATTGGGTATGTTAACGCTTCGCTAACCGCACCCCCTGCCACGTTTATCCCTACATACAGGAGGACCACTATGAAAAAACACCTATTGCTCAGTCACCTTATATTTCTAACCATCTACATGTTTATATCCGCTTTCCCAGTAACAGCTTCAGCAAGTTTTACTGATATAGAAGAACATTGGGCTTATGACGAAATTAACTATCTTACCGATCACGAGCTATTAAATGGGTATCCGGATGGTACATTTAGACCCAGCCAATCTATCACACGGGCAGAGGCTTCTAAAGTCATTGCCAATCAGTTGGGATTGAAATCGACGAACTCCTCCGCTTTTCCAGATACAAGCGGTCATTGGGCAGAATCTTATATTAACGCCATTGCGGAACGTGATATTATTATCGGATTTGATGATGGAGAGTTCAAACCCAATCATACCCTACGAAGATCCGAACTGGCTGTTATCCTTACACGGGCGTATCAATTGGAAGGAAGCAGTTCTTCCACGTTCTCTGATTTATCTAAAAATCACTGGGCTTTTCCTCACGTAAGCGCGCTTTTGACCAATCATATTACAACCGGATATGAAGACGGGACCTTCCGCCCATCCCGAGATGTATCCAGAGCTGAATTCTCAAGCTTTTTAGCACGAATTTTGGATGACCGTTTTAAAGTCAATGCTGAGAGTAATGAACAAAGGATTCCTGTGCTCATGTATCACAGTTTGTCCAAGAACCCTGCAGATTGGAACTCGGTTACCATATCACCAGCCAAATTTTATGAGGAAATGTTATATTTAAAAGCATTGGATATGACTACAATTAGTTCTCAGCAATTAATCGATGCAAAAAACGGGAAAGCTGAACTACCCAAGAATCCCGTGATGGTTACGTTTGATGATGGTTACCGTAACAACTACCAATATGCCTATCCTGTGCTTGAGAAGCTCGAGATGCAAGCCGTCATTTCTATTATTGGATGGAGTGTAGGGCGTACGACTGATTTAGGCGATGAGCTTGATATCACTCCTCATTTCACATGGGCCGAGGCAAAAGAAATGGTAGACAGCGGTCATGTGGATATCCAAAGTCATTCGTTCAATCTTCATAATCCAGGTACTTCGGATAGCTATGCAAAAGGAACACTTCCACGTGAGGGAGAGAGGACAGAGGAACACGCTGAGCGTTTTAAAAAGGATACGATGAAAATCCACCAGCTAATTGAAGAAAACTTGGGGTATGAACCGGAGTTGTTCACCTACCCTTATGGCGTTTATAACCAAACTACAGAAAACGTTCTGAAAGAATTGGGTTACCAAGCAACGCTTACAACTCGTTCCGGGATATCTGATTTAAATAACGGTTTATTCCGTATGAAACGAATAAATTCTCCTGACTATCTGCCAAGTTATCAGCTGATGGATAAAATTGTTCCAGAAGGTGTGCACGTTCCTTTTAGAACAGTTCCAACACGTGAAGCTCGGATCGCTAAACTGGAAGATTATTTAGGTATGAAGTAAATAAAAAAGACTAGGAAATAAATATTTAATTACTGTTAAAGATCAATTATGAAATAATTAAACGCTTGAAATCAGATTTTAAAAAACTGTATTCAAGCGTTTAATTCTTTTGGATAGCGTTTTGTCCGAGTCTCTTTTATTTAAATCGAGTAGTCTTATCCCAGCCAATAACCTGCTGTTTTTTCTTTGCTTTCATGTAAGATATAAGACTTCTTACGAATAAATAAGAAAACAACTGAGCATAAGTAAAATACATAATAAAGCTGGTAAAAATATTCCTAGGGGTAAAGCTGTTCTCAGCAGCTTGAGCGCTCATTAACTGAGTCGTATATATAATATAGGATACGTACCAAATAAACATTAACGGAATTGTATAACTTATGTAAAGCAAATCAAACACTCCTAGCACAAACCATACATACGAGAGCACTAAAAAGAACCAAAACACCACATATACCATCAGCTGATGAATAGAATGGACCATCATTTTACCTTTAAAATAACCAGGAACAGTTAGGGTTTTTTCAACAATATAAAGGTTTCCCTGGAGCCACCTTGTCCTCTGCTTGATATACACTTGCATCGTTTCAGGTTCCTGTTCCCAGGTTACAGACTGAGGCACAATGGGGAGAAAGAAGCCCTGTTGAGTAATTCTCAAAGTTAATTCAGCATCCTCTGCGATAGCGTAGGGATCATATCCTCCTAGTTCTTGTATTACTTTTCTTTTCACTAGCATGTTCGTTCCTGTTAGAGATCCTGTTCGAAACAGGTGCCATCTGCCAGCCTGCATGAGTAATTGGAAAACTTGAAACTCGATAGATATCATTCGAGTCAGAAAGTTTTTCCTTTCATTTAATGTACGAACATATCCTACCGCACCGGCAGCATTTGTGTAACTATGAGCCATTTCAACTAACTGCACCAGTGCTTCTTCTTCAGGTTGATTGTCCGCATCGTAGACGCAGAAATATTCTCCGTTAGAAATCTGCAGTCCATAGTTCAGCACTCTGGACTTTCCTTTAGGTTCACCTGGTGGGACAAGTATATGATGGACGCGGTGATAGGTTTCATCGTATTCTCCTGCAATATCAGAGGTATCATCCTTTGAATTATCATTAAGTACGTATATATTAAGTTCTCCAGGGTAATGAAGCTTTACCATGGCATCAAGCGTTTCTTTAAGAACAACACCTTCGTTATGAGCAGGAATCAGTATATCAACACTTGGATATTTCTCAAGATAAATAGACTTTTGTTCTTTTGTACGATAATACAAGCCCGCGTTCGTTAGCAAAGTGTAGTACACCATTAAAATTAAAAATAAAACAGTTGTGAATAGCAATAAATTTTTCATAGTTATTAAGTCAAAGAAAACAGCAATAATTATCACAATACTGGCAAACACCATGCTAATTAACACTTTTCTCATATCTGCGGACCTTCTTTGGAGGCTGGAAAATCTATGTATCCGATTCCTTCAGTATTCCATTGTAGCTTATCAAAAGCTTCGGGAGTATAAATGATTTTTAATCGAGAGATAATTCTATTTTTTACAATCTCCAAACCATCTTCATCTGTGTTTTGTAAAAGACATACAATGACTTGATCATCATATTTTCCCACAATATCAAAATGTTTTCTGACCGATTCATAAATTACATTGGAAACTTTTACAAAACTGGTTTGCTTAACCCGACGGGGCAGCTTTTCAATTCCTATATATAGAAGGAATCCTTTTTCTTTCTTGCGATCCATGGAAGTTACGATGATTTCTTTTTGTTTTTCAAACTCGCGTTTTGATAGTAATTTGGTATCTGCAATATACTCTTCCAGTTCGATTACACGGCTCAGTAATTGTTTATTATCTCTTGATAAAGAAGTACTCCACTTTGCCAACACATAAACGGACCATAGATTAACCAGAACAAGCGCATGAAGTATTACCCACTCTATTTGAGTATAAGAATTCCATTTTAATACAAAAGCCATACCTAAGATAGTTAACGAAGAAATAACCGTAAAAGCGATAAAAAGAAGAAAAGTTGTTTTTTCACTCATTACTAAAAATAAAATAGGAGGAACTAAAAAAATCAATATCCACACAGGATCCGTAACAGGATTTAAGGTATTGTACAAGAAGAGGAAACTGAATACCCAAAGTATAAACGCAATACTAATACTTCGTCTTACCAATTATATAACCCCCTTATTAATTGTTCATTATAATGTATATATGATACCTTTGGAACCTATAAAATTACCTAATCAGCATATTACGTATAGGTATAAAGATTTATACATAAAAAAACGACATCGAAGGTGTCGTTTTAAAATTTGCCCTGCTATGATTATTTTTTATAATCCCACGTCACTACCCACTTCTCTTTCACTTTTGTGACCACTACCTTCTGATGTAAAGTGAACAGGCCATATTTTCCTCGAAAAGTCTGAGCCACCGTCATGCTGTAAGCAATTGGAAAAGGTTTGGCTCCCTTTTCCATACGCCAATTTTTGACCTTCTTCATTTCTTCTATGGTAAAAGTAAAGGTATCAACCCCAAAGTGATTCATGAATACATGGGCCCGGTCCTGAATGTAGGGGCCCTTCTCAAATTTTTCTTTCATAAGGGGATGAAAAAGCTTCCAGGAATGCGAGTATTCACCTCTTTGTTCAAACGAATAGAAGTTCTCAACCACTGCTTTCGCTTGTTGAGCAGGACTTGTCTTATACATCACTACACCTGTAATTCCACCCGCGATAATCAGTATCCCAATGATCAGCGCTATCTTGCCGTTCATCACTCATCCTCCTATTTCAGACTCCCTATTACCCTATGCACCCAAAGCTTAGAATACGAATGGGACCTCAGGACATCCATATTCTGGATGTCCTGAGGTCCCATAAATTAGCTTTATTCTAAATCGTACAATTCTTGGGTAACGTGCTGCTTTCCGGTCAGCACATCATATTGAAAGTGCTAGTAATCTTTTAATATCTTTTGTGTGGATGAAGGCAGTTCATCAGGTGAAGGAACGGTTTCGCCATCTGGAGTCATATAAATCATGTCTCGAAAAGCCGGGAGCTTCTGTTGCATTCCTTCTAAAAAGCCGTAAAATTTCGGTGTCTCATAATGAAGAGCATCTGCCAGCATAGGTGCGAGGTAAACAGGACTTACTGTTCCAACTTCCTTTTTCATATCCATTTCGAAATTAGACAGAAATACTAATGGAGTTTCATAGAACTTCGCCTGCTGTTTCTGGTCCTCCTCATTCCCAAATCCTGTCTCTTTATAAGCTTTCAAATTTGCGCCAATGGAAGGAAGGTGATCACCAAAGAAAACTACTACGGTCGGTTCGTCCATTTCCTGAATACTTTCGTTCAGTTTTTTGAGTGTTTCATCTGATCGTTTGATCCCCTCTGAATACACTTCAATCTGTCTCTCGGTATCAGGAGAAAGCCCCTCTCCGCTCACATCAATCGTGCTTCCTCCCTCATACTTATCTTCACTATAGGGAAGGTGATTGGCGATTGTGACCGCATGGATGAAGGCCGGTTGTTCCTGCTGTTCTACCGTATCGAGCAGTTCTTTCACTACAGATCTGTCTGAAACGAACTGTTTATTATCTTTTTTCGTATAAGTCATATCATCGAGGAACGTAGATTGATCAAATCCAAGATTCGGATACACTCGCTGTCTGCGGTACAGATTGCCTCCATTTGGATGAATAGCTTCACTGTAGTATCCACGATCATTTAAATACGACACAACCGATGGATAGTTGTCATTCGCTAAAATATGATTGAATGGATTCCCTCCCGGATTGATGTAACTCATAGAATAGCTGGTCAATGCCTCAAATTCTACATTAGCCGTTTCACCTCCAAAAGAAGGGCTCAAAATCTGCCCTGAAGGGTACTCTTCCATTAGACGTCTTGTATTTTTCATTGGGTCTTCTGAGAACTTGACATCCAGATTAGTTGGATCCCAGAAGGTCTCATTCATAAAAAAGATAATATTTGGCTGCACCGTTTTTTCTTTTTCATCATCTGATCGTGCGGAAACTTCATTCGCATTTACCACAGAATCTTCCATTACTGTTTGATTGTATGGATCAGGCTTTTCTACTACATCCAACTTAATGTTAGAAATCATCCCAAGCACAGGACCATTGTAATAATAATTGTTTTGCTGGTTCCAAGGCATGAAGCTTGTATATTCTTCATAGTAGCTTTCTGTAAAACGATCATCATAAAGCAGAAAGGAATAAAGTAGATAAGCCACCGGCACAAATATAACCAGCCGGGTAATCCACCCAATTTTTATTTTCGGCATTTTATACCAGGCAAACAAACCAGTTACAATGACGCCTATGATTAGTAGAGTAGCTGTTATGGAAATTGATTCAGAAATTAACGGAATCACATTTTGCAACTGACCAATTTGAATAAAATCATTTGGAAATAATGGTTCATTTCTATATATCTGTTTATAGTAATTGACGAGAGCCAATATAAAATAGACTAATAGGCCGATTCCTCCTCCTATGTAAGTTTCTCCGATTAGAAGGATAAGCGCAAAAGTAAATAAACTTAACAAAAAAGCAGTGAAGAAATAACGATCAGGATATTCCTGACCCATTCCGTTGCTCTGCCTATCGTAAAATCCAAATGGAAAACCATAAATAGATAGGAAGCAGCCCCGCCAACCATTACCGAAACGAGCAAGGCTGTTGCAACTCTGTATATACGAGATTTATATAAAGTGTCTATCTTATTTCGTTTATGCAGCCACCAGGTAGCTGCCCCCCACATAACCAACGAAAGTACTAGAATAGATGTTCCGAGGACAACTGTATGAATTTGAGCCCAGTCTATTACAGTGTTCCATCCCGAAGAAATGGAATACGTAAGAATGGTGTAGCATAAGCCTAACGCTACAGTAAAGAAAAGAAATAACGGAAATGTACGAATCAAACTCTTTCCCATCCAAGGTACCTCCCCATTCTCTATTAATTACGAAATAGTTCTAAATTCTTCTCATTTTAGTATTAAATGTAAATAAAATCTATATTTATGTAAAGATTATGTAAATTTTTCAATAATTATCTTTCAATTCATGAATCATAGTTTTATAATTAAGAGTTTTGATAATGTCCACATACCAAAAACCCCCACCTCAGGTCATCCATAATTTGGATGACCTGAGGTGGGGGTTTTTGGTAGTTCTTTAAACAAAAAAAGAAGCACCTCTACACTTTAGAGGATGCTTCCTTTTCTGTCGCAGACGCACGATGCTTAATCTCATAAGGAATAATGATACGCTTCGCAGGCTCCGACCGATCTTTCACTTTTTCAATTAAACACTTAGCCGCCTGGCTGCCGAGCTGATAAATGTGAATATCTACAGTGGTAAGCGGCGGTCTGGTGACCTCGGACAAATACACGTTGTTGAAACTAACAATCGAAACATCCTGAGGCACTCGTTTACCGAATTCCTCAAGCATATTCACCACACCAATACTCATTAAATCGTCTGCAATTACGAGGCCGGTAGGAGGGTCAGGGAGATTAAACAGCTCATGCACCGCCTGCCTCCCGCCTGATTTTAAGAATTCGGTATGAATGCGATAATCCTCTAAAAAAGGCAAACCTGCTTCTTTTAAGGCCAGCTCGTAACCCCGCATTCGATCTACCGTCACAATTCTGTCCTTAGAGCCGCCGATAAAACCGATATTTTTATGGCCGAGGCTAATCAGATGGTTGGTAATGTCTTTGCCAGCTCTTACATTATCGTTATCCACATGTGTGATTTCATCCACGCGCTCCGATGGTTTTCCAACAATGACGAAGGGAAAATCCTGCTCAAGCAAAAAATTCACAACCGGGTCATCGATTTGGGAATATAGAAGAATAATGCCATCGACACGGTTGCTGTAGACCATCCGTTCGACACCTTCCTGCATTTCTTCATCTGTTTCCCCTGTACTCAGAAGTAGAGAATAATCTAAGTGATGAGCAACCGCACTGATTCCCCTCAACACTTCTGGAAAAAATGGGTTTTGAAGCGCCTTGTCTGCACTGGTAGGCATAACCACTCCAATGGACTGGGTGGACCGATTAGCCAGGTTTCGTGCATTGGCGTTCGGATAATATCCCATTTCTTTCATCGCTTTTTTTACACGCTTCTTCGTTGCCGCACTGATCCGGGGGTGGTCCGCAATCACACGTGAAACGGTGGACGGCGCTACTCCTGCAGCTTTAGCTACTTGTTTAATGGTTACTCCCAACACGATCACCTTCTATTTTTGTAAACAGTCTTTTTTTTAAATGGTATCTCTAATAATAACAGAAATCCAGGCAGGCTTATAGAAACCACCTGTTTTCATTAACAAAAAGAAGATGCCCCATGTAAGTACAAAAGGCATCCTCCATCAATTAATCTGAATACCTTACAGGTTAGCCCTTCGTACCTCCGGCTGTCAATCCCGAGACAAAGTACTTCTGCAAGGAAAGGAACAATATAGAAATTGGCAGGGCAATCAAGACCGATCCCGCTGCAAAGAGAGTGAATTCATTCCCGAATTGATCAGCAATTAGTTCATATAACCCTACAGCCAACGTAAACTTCTCTTCTGTCCGAAGTAATATCCTGGCTAAAATAAAGTCAGTAAATGGAGTAATAAAAGTAAATAATGAAACAACTGCAATCATTGGTTTTGCAAGAGGTAGAACGATTTGCCAGAAAACGCGCAAGTTTCCAGCTCCATCCATACGTGCTGATTCATCCAGCTCTTTCGGTATCGTATCTAAATACCCTTTCATTAGGTACGTATTCATCGGTATGGCTCCTCCTGTGTACACCAGAATAAGCGCAAGATGTGTATCCAATAGATTCGTTAAGTTCGCTAATGCATAGATCGCAATAAGAGCGGCGAAGTTTGGAATCATTTGCAGGATCAAGAAGGTCATCAGTCCGTTTTTACGTCCGTAGAAACGAAACCTGGAAAAAGAATAAGCTGTCATACAGACTAGTGCTACGGAAATCGCCATCGTTAAAAGACAGATCTTTATTGTATTCCAATACCACAGCAAATAATTACTTTTCTCTAAATCGAATAACTCTTGATAGTGCTCAAAAGTGGCATCGGATGGAATGATCGATGAGCCAGATAAACTATTTCCAGGGTTAAGAGAAGAACCGACAATCCATAGAATCGGATACAGGATAATGGCAATCATGGCAATGATCACTACATAGGATAAGGTCAACTGTACAAATCTTTGTTTATTTGATCTCATATTACATCATATCCTCTTCTTGGAATGATTTCGTCCTTCTGAATTGCCATAAGGCCACAGTTATAACGATAAGGGAAAGGATCATGGTAATGGCGGCCGCTTTTCCATATTGCGCCGACGTCATGGTAAGGGAGTAGATCCAGGAAATCAAAATATCGGTTCCTCCTGCATTTTGATCGGGAACGGCCGGACCTCCTCCATTAAAAAGGAAAATAACGTTAAAGTTATTAAAGTTAAACGTATATTGCGTAATCATAATAGGGGCAGTGGCGTAAAGAACAAGCGGAAGTGTAATGGCTTTGAACTTCTGCATAATCGTTGCTCCATCGACTTCTGCCGCTTCGTATAATTCATTCGGAATCGATTGCAGAACCCCTGTAACCATCGCGAAGATAAACGGGAAACCAAGCCAGGTCTGAATCAAAATTAAAGCAATCTTAGTGTAGGTAGGATTGGTCAGCCATGGAATATCACCCAGGCCGAAAATAGCCATAATGTCTTCATTAATCGTACCAAACGTTTCGTTAAACATCCCTGCAAATACAAGAATAGATACAAATGCCGGGACGGCCCACGGTAAAATGAATATGGTACGAATTGTTTTTTGCAGCACGATTCCTTTCTGGTTCATTAAGACCGCAAGAAAAATTCCAAGAGCTACTTGCAGCGTAGTGGCACCAAACGTCCAAATAATGGTCCAGGCAAGTACACTAAAGAACGTGTTCCGCCAGATCGGGATTTGGAAGATCTCTATAAAGTTCTGGAATCCGACCCACTCTACTAAATTGGCAGGCGGAGAATGGTATAAATCATAATTAGTAAAAGCTAATAAGATTACAAAAAGAATTGGAAAGATAACCACAAATATCAGCAGCAGAAAACCGGGGGTCATCATTAAATATGGGAAGCCTCCGCCTACCAGGTTCTGATATTGCTGCCGGACGGAATTAGGGTGTTCATTCAAGTCCCTTTGTTTACCCACTTTAAAGGCATCGTTGAAATTTAATACGTAGATACCGAGACCAAGAATGGTAATTAATACGGTAAGGATCCCTTCTACAAGCAGGACAATAGAGTGATCATATGCGGGATCGCTTCCAAGGGTAACTAATCCCCAAAATCCAAACTGGAGTAAATCCGAAAAGGCCACGAAGAAGGAACCAGTTAATACGAGAAAGATCAATCCTTTCAGCCACTGTTTATTATAAAATTGACCGAAGCCTGGAATGATCGAAAGTGCGAGCGCGATTTTGCGTTTATTTGTTGAAGGTTTTTTTCCCTGCTCCCCCATGTTCAGTCTCCTTTCACTTTCTGTATGTATGTGTGAAAAAGGAAAGCAGTACCCGGATAAAGGGGTACTGCACAGCCCTATTCGTTCCCTGAGTGATTCAGTTCAATTTGTTTACTAATGGTCTCTGTTGCTTCATTTAAAGCATCTTCTGGTGATGACTTTCCGGTGGCGATCAATTGAAGCGCCTGAGCCATTGGTTCCCACACTTCACTCATTTCAGGAATATTCGGCATTGGAATAGCACGTTCAGATTGAACTGCTACTGCATTCGCTCTTTCGTCATCAGCAATAATTGGATCCTCAATTAATGATTGGATCGGTGGAATTTCATTCGTTTCTTCAAAACGGATCTTCGCATTTTCTTCGTTCGCAATCCACTTGATTAGTTCAGAAGCCCATTCTTTATTTTCAGAAGCTGAAGATAGGTGCCATCCTTTCACACCAACAAAGGTTTGTGGATATTCACCGTTAGGCAGTTTAGGAAGTGGTGCTACACCATAATCAATACCCGCTTCATTAAGAGCCTGGAAAGCCCATGGGCCATCCATCATGGATGCAACTTTTCCATCCTGGAAAAGACCATCTTTCGCTGATCCACCACTCTCCCCAACGATACCGGCCGGGAAAATTTCTTCATACCATTTTTGAATGTAGTCGGCACCTTCGATAGCTCCTTCATTGCTTAACCCGAGATCCTGTGGATTAGGAGAACCGTTTTCTTCGCCAAATACATAGCCTCCATACCCGCTCATAACAGAGTTAGCAAAGTAGAAGTTATCCCATAAAGCAAGGAAGCCGTACTGTTCACCCTGTGTAAAGTCTTTAGAAAATTCGAATACTTCTTCAAAGGTTTCAGGTGCTTGGTCCATATGTTCTTTGTTGTAGATAAATACCGGGGTTTCTGTTGCTTTTGGAAGACCGTAAAGTTTTCCATCATAGGTTTCAGCTTTAACAGAAGCTTCCGTATACTTGTCCGTAACGGATTGCTCATATTCAAGAGGAGAAATCAGGCCTTCAATGACCAATTGACCGATTTGGTCGTGAGGCAGTGTCAATACGTCCGGTCCTGTGCCTGCCGGACCGTCCAAACGCAGTTGTTCACGCATTTTAGAAGACATGTCCAATTCTTTAAACTCCACTTTAATACCATGTTCTTCTTCAAAACTCTTTATTGCCGGCTCAAGAGCAACACCTTTGTCTTTATCCTCCCAAATCACCAGTTTTTCTGGTTTTTCTGGCATTTCACCTTCCGCAGAACTGTTGTTTTCTTCACTATCCGAGTTCGCTTCCTGCTCTCTTTCTGGTGCACAAGCAGCCAAAATTCCTACGGTCAGAAAAGCGATTAACAACGCACTTAACCATTTCTTCATCAACCTAGACCCCCTAATTATTTACTATTCTATGTATGCGATCTACCAATCTAGTGAAACCGATTGCACACATCTTGATTTTTATTATACAAGCTTTTACAAATAATGCAAGCGGTTTCATTAGATTGGTATTAAAAGAATAGTAGAATTAAAATCCCCACAAAATAATCAATTATACACTTATTCTTAAGATTGACGGACCGCTGTTTTCTGTTATAGATTATTAGAATAGCCAGAAAAATTAATGCAATCGGTTGTTCAGAAAGGATGATGATTTTGATAAAAGAAGCCGTCTTTCACAGACCCGGCAATAATTTTGCCTATGCATATGATTCTGAAACCATTCATATTCGACTGCGTACGAAAAAAGAGGATATGAGAAGGGTAACTCTTATTCATGGAGATCCGTATATATGGAAAAAAGGGGAATGGCAAACAGAAGAAAAGCCAATGGAAAAGACCGGAAGTGACGATTTATTTGATTACTGGTTCACCTCCTTACAACCTCCATATCGACGACTCCGTTATTCATTCAAGCTCGAAAATGAAAAAGAAACGGCTGTATTTACAGAAAAAGGATTCTTCACTGAAGTACCCCTCGATGAAATCGACTACCACTTTTGCTTTCCTTTTCTAAATTCAGCAGATGTGTTCAAGGCTCCCCAATGGGTGAAAGACACGATCTGGTATCAGATTTTTCCGGAACGGTTTGGGAATGGAGACCCTTCCCTCAATCCGGAAGGCACTTTACCCTGGGGAAGTGAAGAACCGGAGCAGGACAGTTTTTTTGGCGGAGACTTTCAAGGCGTAATCGATCACCTGGATTATCTAACGCAACTTGGAATTACCGGGATCTACTTTACTCCGATTTTTAAAGCTCATTCCAATCATAAATACGACACAACGGACTATATGGAAATTGACCCACAATTTGGAGATAAAGAGACTTTCCGCAAGCTGGTAAAGGCCTGTCATGAAAGAGGAATTCGTGTAATGCTTGATGCGGTCTTTAATCACAGCGGCTTTTATTTTTCACCTTTTCAGGACGTACTGAAGCGCGGAAAGAACTCTCCATATTCGGAGTGGTTCCACCTTTGGGAAGACAAAGTGAGCACTTCTCCTGCACCGAATTACGATGCCTTTGCTTTTGAATCGTATATGCCTAAGCTGAATACCGAGAATTCTGAGGTAAAGCAATATTTGCTGGACGTTGCGCGCTACTGGATTGAGGAATTTGATATCGACGGCTGGCGACTGGACGTAGCAAATGAAGTCGATCATTCCTTCTGGCGGGAATTCCGCCGCACCGTAAAAGAAATTAAGCCAGATGCCTATATCCTGGGCGAGATCTGGCATGACTCTATGCCGTGGCTTCAGGGAGATCAATTTGATGCTGTGATGAATTATCCGTTTACAAATGCCGTCATTCACTTTTTCGCTAAACGTAACATAAGCCTTACACGTTTTAAGCATCAGCTTGCTCACGTACAGCATATGTATCCAGCTCCAGTGAATGAGGTATCCTTTAACCTGCTTGGCAGTCAT
This sequence comes from Halobacillus sp. B29, assembly GCF_052246755.1. Taxonomy (NCBI): domain Bacteria; kingdom Bacillati; phylum Bacillota; class Bacilli; order Caryophanales; family Bacillaceae; genus Halobacillus; species Halobacillus sp. B29. The sequence continues at coordinate 36,773 of NZ_JBQQCM010000006.1, read as the reverse complement.
GATACACCGCGGGTTCTGACCTATGCAGAGGAGCATAAACCAACCGCAAAACTCATGTACTTATTCCAAATGTCTTACGAAGGAACACCTTGCATCTACTATGGAGATGAGGTGGGTATGACCGGTGGAGAAGATCCTGGCTGCCGGAAATGTATGATATGGGAGGAAAATGAACAGGACCAGGAATTATTCACTTTCCTTCAAACCATGATTTCATTGCGCAAAACAGAACCAGCATTTGGCAGCGGGGGAAGCTTTCAATTTGTAGATTACGGTGAAGAACTGCTTGCTTATGAAAAACGTTCTGAGGAACAGACACTTTTATTTTTCATTAACCCTTCTGAGCAATCTAAAACAGCTGAGGTTTCTGCAAAAAAAGTTATGAAAAGCGACCATTATTCAACCGTTCAAAATGACGGAATAGTTATAGCTCCATATGGTTATGTCATCATTGAAAAATAAATGTGAAGTGTCAACTATACGTTATATACCAAATAAAAAAATGATGAGGATCTAAATCATTTTCATGATATAACTGTACAGGCTGCTTCTATTAAAAAAATCGGTAAGCATTCAGAAAACTCAGCCTGGACGCTTGTTTTATTATCCATCATAATAGAGAGAGTGACATTTCTTCTTCCTGAAGCACATTTGGTGTTAGGTTACCTGAAATAATGGGAAGACTGTATAAGGAAGTCATTTTGAGAAAGAATCAGAAAAGGAGTGGATAACATGAACAACAGTCATTTTGACAAGATTAAGAACGGGGAAGGTTTCATCGCTGCGCTTGACCAGAGCGGAGGCAGTACGCCAAAGGCATTAGCAGATTACGGTGTACCGGAAGATTCTTATTCAAATGAGGACGAAATGTTCGATTTGGTTCACCAGATGCGTACCAGACTTATTACTTCACCTTCCTTCAATTCCGATCAAATTCTAGGGGTCATTCTATTTGAACAAACCATGGACCGCGAAATTGAAGGCAAGTACACGGCCGATTACCTGTCCGATAAAGGGATCGTACCTTTCTTAAAAGTAGATAAAGGTCTTGCCGATCAGGAAACTGGCGTTCAGCTTATGAAGCCTATTCATGATTTAGATGATACGCTGAGCCGTGCTAATGAACGTAATATTTTCGGTACAAAAATGCGTTCTGTCATCCACGAACCGAATACAATCGGTATCAAGGCTGTCGTAGAACAGCAATTTGAAATCGGTAAACAGATTCTGGACTATGATTTAGTTCCGATCATCGAACCAGAAGTTAACATTCACAGCGAGGATAAAGAACAGTCCGAAGAAATCTTAAAGGATGAAATTCTTAAACAGTTGAATGAATTGCGTGAAGATCAAAATGTTATGCTGAAGCTTTCCATTCCAACGAAAGCAAACACATACAAAGAATTGATTGACCACCCACGCGTACTTCGCGTTGTCGCTCTATCAGGCGGTTATTCCCGTGATGAAGCGAATGAAAAACTGAAAGAAAACCATGGTCTTATTGCAAGTTTCTCCAGAGCGCTTATCGCTGATTTAAATGCCAATCAGTCTGAAGAAGAATTTAATGCATCATTGAAAAGTGCTGTAGACTCTATTCATGACGCTTCTGTTAATAAGAAATAAATCACATTGAAAATGCCGGGTTTACTTAAAAGTAAACCCGGCACTTTTTTATGTTTACAAAAATAAAAATACCATCATTGCTTCCAGGCAATGATGGTATTAAATGTTTTAGATTATAACGCTTCTTTGTACCTCTGATAATAAGCTTCAACATTGTTGAGCAGCAAAAGCTCTGTGTACAAATAGGTTTTTACATTGAAATCGTTAAAATCAATATTGGTCAGCTCTTGAATTTGTTTAATCCTATAGTTAAGCGTATTCGGATGTATGAACAACTCGTTCGCGGTCTGTTTACCTTTTCCATTGTTCGCAAGATAGACCTCCAGCGTACGCAGAAGATCCGTTTGTTTCTCCTTGTCGTTCTGGATAAGAGTCAACAAATCATCGCTGTAGTAGTCTTCAGAGCTGTTTTTTTCGTATAATGCCGCTAAATAGCGGTAGATGCCAAGCTTGGAAAACTCTCTAGGCATCGTTTCTGGACGAGGAGTAATAAAGTTCGCAATCTCGATTACCTCAAGGGCCTCCAGGAAACTTTTTCGCATATTGGCTAGGATGGTATATTCTTTCCCTACCCCAATAAGAAAGTTGTAAAATTCATCTTCCTCACTATGCTCTTTGATCTCATCAATCAAGAACCTCGCCAGGTTGCGTGAGGAGAACTCTTCCTGTTGAACACCGTGAATAACAAGAATCATCTGGAATTCGGTCTTAAGAAAATGCACGCTTTTTCTTAAGGAAAAGTCCTGTATAGCTTTTTGCAGATAATCCAGCATGTACTTATACCGGGGAGCCGTAACTGAAAAAACGACAACCGAAAAACGATCGGGGATGGTAAGCTTAGCAAGAGTAGCATCATGACGAAACTGGCTTTCACTGTCGTATTCATGGTGGAGAAGTTTCCATAAGAGATCCTCTCTCCTTCCTTCCTTCGCATTCATCCGTTCATAAACATCATAGATTAATTTGCCAAGATGAGGTGTTACCTCTTCCAAAAATGTCAGTTCTTCTGTTGTGAGCAGTTCATCGGACTCCTGAACCCAAATGTACCCCATCGTGTACCCTAAATGCTTGGCAGATATAACAATGCGCTGGTGAAAACCAAGTTCCTCAATTGGCTGAATACGGATTGGATCCTGGCGCTTCTCAAGTCTTTGTACAATTCCCTCTTTTTTTAACCGATCAATGATGAAGAGTGGACATTTTTTGGAGAGAATCGTCTTTTGCTGCGTGAGATCAAATTCCTCAATCGATGAGCTGTAAGAAATCAATTCGAAGTTTTTATTTTCAATAATGACAGGCTTACGAAGTTTGGAACTGATCAGCTCGGTTGCTTTATGGATATCCTCTACTTGAAGAATTAACTCGTTAATTTCCATCTCAATCCTTACCTTTCCAAGTAGAATGGTTTCACTTATTTATTCTCCATTATAGCGACTTCATCAGGAAATCAAAAGCAAAAGAAAAAAGCTCCCCCGAAAACGGGAGAGCTTTATACTCATTCAATTTAGAATTTTTCTGAGATGGTCTTCGCTAGCATATGAAGCGCTAGATAATCTGGTCCGCCCGCTTTAGAGTCCGTACCGGACATTTTGAAACCGCCAAATGGCTGGTAACCGACAATCGCACCTGTACAGTTACGGTTGAAATACAAGTTACCCACGTGGAAATCTTCTTTTGCTTTTTCCAAATGCTGACGGTTGTCAGAAATAACTGCGCCTGTCAGACCATATTCGGTGTTGTTAGCAATGTCGATTGCTTCATCGAAGTCAGATGCTTTGGTGAAGCAGACCACTGGTCCGAAGATTTCTTCCTGCTGCATACGGGAATTTGGTGCAAGGTCAGCGAATACGGTAGGATCGATGAAGTAACCTTTGGAATCATCACCTTTACCGCCGGTCATTAAGCGACCTTCTTCTTTACCTACTTCCATATAGCCCATGATCTTATCATAAGCAGCCTGATCCACGACAGGTCCCATATATACATTGCCTTCAGAGGCATTTCCTACTGTTAATTCTTTCGTGCGTTTTACAACCATATCAAGCAGTTCATCGTAAACGTCCTGATGGACTACAGCACGGGAACCGGATGAACATTTCTGGCCGGAGAAACCGAATGCTGATGTGATAATGGCATCTGCTGCCGTTTCTAGGTTCGCTTGATTATCGACAACTACGGTATCTTTACCGCCCATTTCAGCGATAACTTGTTTCAAGTGGTTCTGACCAGCTTGAAGCTCGGCTGCACGCTTGATAATACGTGTACCCACGTCGCGGGAACCAGTGAAGGAGATTAATGCGGTTTTCGGATGATCGACAAGATAGTCACCTACATCTTTACCGCTTCCTGGTACATAGTTTAATACACCTTTTGGAAGGCCGGCTTCTTCCAGCACTTCTACAAATTTAGCAGCAATTACCGGGCTGTTACTTGCCGGTTTCATGACTACTGTGCTTCCAGTTACAAGTGGAGCTACCGTTGTACCTGCCATAATTGCAAAAGCAAGGTTCCAAGGTGGAATTACAACAGCTACACCAGTAGAAGTGTAAACGTAACGGTTTTGCTCGCCTGGACGACTCTCTACGTGTTTACCATCTTTCAATTCGATCATCTGGCGACCGTAATATTCAAGGAAATCAATTGCTTCAGCTGTATCAGCATCTGCTTCTTTCCAAGGTTTACCTACTTCGTAAACTAAATAGGCAGAGAATTCATGCTTACGGCGGCGAATGATGCTCGCTGCACGGAAAAGTAGTTCAGCACGTGCGCGCGCAGACCATTTTCTCCAGCTTTTAAAAGCCTCTGATGCGGATTGAACCGCTTTTTCAGCAATATCCTGATTAGCTTTAGAAACAGAGCCTACAAGCTGCTTCGTATTAGCCGGGTTAGTGGATTCGATTTGCTCATCCGTACGAATGCGCTCCCCATCTACTAATAAGTCATGTTTTTGACCTAGTTCTTCTTTTACTTGCTTTAGTGCCTCTTCAAATGCTTTAACATTCTCCTCTTTTGAGAAATCTGTGAATGGTTCGTGTTTGTATGGTGTGACCATGATAAAAACTCCCTTCAAAGAATTAAAAATTATTTACTAAAGATTCCTTTTATAGCAAAGGCTATGTTGGCTGGCCTTTCTGCTAAGCGCCTCATAAAGTATCCATACCAGTCTTCTCCATAAGGAAGATAGACCCGTACGGTGTACCCTTCATCTTTCAAATCTTTCTGCATCTGGTTTCGCATGCCGTATAGCATTTGAAACTCAAATTGATCTCTGGAAATTCCATGGTCTTCAGCTAATTTCTTTGTATAGTCGATGATCGCATCATCGTGACTTCCAACAGCTGTGTAGTGACCATTCAGAAGATTTGTTTTAATCAACCGTTTTAAATTTTCATCTACTGATTCCTTCTCCGTGAAGGCTACTTTCCCTGATTCCTTGTAAGCACCTTTCACTAATCGGAGGTAAGGGTCATAGGGCTGAAGATCTTTCAAATCTTCCTCTGTACAGTAGAGATACGATTGAAGCACGGTTCCGAGATTGTCATATTTTGCCTTCAAGGTTTTGTACATATCAAGGGTGGCCTGGCACCTTGAAGAGTCTTCCATATCAATCGTTACCGTTATACCGTGTTTTTGGGCTTCTGCCAAGATCCCTTCCATATTTTCCTTAACAAGCTGTTCACTGATATCCATCCCCAGTGAAGTTAATTTCAAGGAAACTTCAGAGTTCAATTGATTATGAGCAATAGACTGAATTGTTTCGATACATTCCTGCTTTCGCTCTTTAGCTTCCGCTTCGGAATTGACGAACTCACCCAGGTGGTCCACCGTAACTTCCAATCCTTCCGCGTTAAGCTGCTCAATCAATGGAATTGCCTGCGAGAATTTCTCTCCGCCTACAATCTTGTCAGCCCCAAATCTTGATCCATATCGTTTTGCTAAGCGGTCTAATACCTTGTTATTCGACAGGTATAAGAAAAAGTTCTTACTTATGGCTTCCAAGACCACCACACTCCTTCAATCCTCTATTTCTTGCTTATGTGGAGTTTGCTTTCGATGGAATTCAAACAATTTCATCTGTTAAGAAAATTATAACGATTAATGGGTTGAAGCATCAACGTGCTCCAACCACAATCTTTACCACCTTGTTTTATGGTAACCCCACAATGACGAGTCATTTTTTGCGTACCCGAACTATATAAACTGACTATTATTTCAATATATCAAGCGTACTAGCAGGTGTTCCCACTTCCACATAGGATCAAACCATTTCCATTCTTTTCTTTTATTTCCAATAGGCCGGTTTTCCAAAGCTCTGATACAATTTTTCCTCAAATCCGCGGGTAACCGCTTTATTTTTCTGGTACAGCGGCCCCTTCTCAATGCCTTCTAAGGTCAAGGATATCTGGATTTGATCCTCGTTCCAATTAGCTTCCTCAATCCAATCTGGGGAAATAAGCGAAAATGCGTGGGTTGACCAGCTGCCTGTACTGACTACAAAATAACGGATGATCCATGTTTCTTCTTCTATTAAAACATCTGTGATATAACCGGCATGTTCCTCACCCGCAAATACATCCGCGTGACTGAAGACGCCTTTCATATAGTTGACACTAATTAAATGATCAGATCGATCCGGTGTACTGACGGCTGTCTGCTGGCTTGCTGCTTCTGATTCGGAAGCGAGCGGTGTATCCTGCTCACCCCAGACGCTTTCACCAGCCCAGTACTGACTCCAGTTGAAACGGTCAGCAAACTCAGCTTCTTTTTCTGGATTCATTTCTTTCTCATTGCTTAAGCCGGCCCCTTCCCGCAAGTCTTCACGAGTGTGATCGACTTCAATAACTTTCTTATCGAAATCAATCCGGCTTATTGCTGAAGGTGATAAGTAGATAATTTGATCTGGGAACCATTTCTCGGATGCAATGGTCAAATAACGGATTGTATAATTTTCATCATCAAGATATAAATCTTTAATTTTTCCCATTTCTCCATCTTGAGCTACGAGTGTCAGTTTTTCTAAACTAGTAGCATTCAAAAACATAGTTATTCACCTCTTAATAGTATTTGTTTCTTATTAGACAATTCCCACTCCACTTTAGAGGTTAAACGGGAAAATAGTGGTTTTTGTTATATTAAAATAACCCTGGAAAGTTTTTTATACTTTCCAGGGCACTAGAATAAACATAGATTCAGCTTCCAACGACAGCTTTTCGTAAATGATCGGCAAACGCCAGCAGCTTGTCCATATCCGATACATCTTCTTCGAATAAAGGTACTTCTACTAATTCCTGCTCTGAGAAACTTTCTTTGATCTGTCTCAGATAGGTCTGTTCCTGTTGTCTCCTCCGCTCTAAGAACGTGCCATCAGCGTGTGAGGGCAGTACTTTATTTATAATTAGTGTCCGAATGGGAAGGTCATACTGGGCAAGTTGTTTGATCGCTTGCTTCGTTTCTAATATAGGCAGTCGCTCTGGGATCAGCACAAAAATAAATCCCGTCTGCTTCTCGTCGAGAATGATTTCACGGACAGCTGCAAATTTTTCTTTTCGTTTTTGTAAAATAGTAAAAATAGGATCCTCTACAGGTTCGCCGTCATTAAGCAGTTCGGTATAGTTCTGGTTCGTTTTTCGTCTGCGTTCCAGCATGCCGTCTATCCAGACGGACATCAGTTCAGGCAGGGAGAGCAGCCGCACTGTGTGACCGGTGGGAGCCGTATCGAACACGATTTTATCAAAGTTTGGTGCTTCATCTAGAATGATTGAAATCAACCGGTCGAACAAGGCCGCTTCATCTGCTCCTGGGGAAGCACTAGCCATATCGATCTGACGATGCACTTCCTCCACCATTTTGGATTTGACCAATCCTTGCAGATTATCTTTTACTTCCTGAATGTAGCGCTTTGATTCCTGCTCCGCATCCACTTCCATTCCCCACAGATTAGCGTCAAGTTTTGTTTTCTCATGCTCGAGCTTTTCATGGAATATATCACCGAGATTATGAGCAGGGTCTGTGGAAACAACTAGCGTTTGATACCCTTCTTTGGCAAATGCTGCTGCCATCGCAGCCGAGGACGTAGATTTACCAACGCCTCCTTTACCACCGACAAATACAATTTTATTTCCCTGTAGGTGATTCATAGATTATCTCTTCCTTTCTTTTCTCTCTCAGCAGCAGCGTATTCCATCGAGCGGTGATTTCTCCATCCCCATCCGCAAATGCCAGTCATGAAATTTTTCGATAATGTAAGGGTACAGTTCCAACGTATAATAAAATGCAGGGTTCGGGATTCCAAGCATGTCTGAATAGACCAGCAGCATAAATAAGTCATCTTCATCTCTCAGTTCTCTGGCAATTTCCTGCTTGTGAGGGAGACTGAGGACTTCATCGTACCACTCAATAAGATTCTTCAATGAAAATTTTTTATCCATTCATTACCCTCCTGTTTCAGCTTGAAGTTCGCGCTTATAGGCTTCATGATTTTCAACGAGTTTTCCATTTATAAAAATAGCATTATATTTCATGTGAAAAAGAATGTACTTCCCGGCTTTTACAAGAGACAGATGCCGCTCCTTCACTTGTTTTAGAAAGTAGAGGAAGATGGCCAGCACATTTCTCGGGTCAAGAAAGGTGATCTGCACCAGGTCGCCGTATTCGCTTTCTGTTTCCTGATACAGTCTTCCTAAGGCTTCCCTGTCCTCTTCATGATGTTTGAATTCGTCCTGCATATGAATCAGTCCATCACGGTCACTGCAAATCCCTCCACAGCATCCCATCCCGACTTCCTGCTCCGGACGAATAATCATGACTTCCACCATTATATAGTCCTCCTTTTTATCCACTCTAAAATCCATGTTAGTTTTACAGTAAAGCTCCCGTTTGTTGAAGACTTGATTTCGAGATAGTGGGGGTCCGTTGCAAACAATAGATGAGGGCGGCTACGGAAACAACTCGCTTTCCTATGGGGGAACGGTGAGCTTCCTCGCTCGTTTCACTCCCTGCGGGATCTCACCTAGTCCCTTCTCCCATGGGAGTCTCGTCGTTTCCTCCGCCATCCCAACGATATCTAGTAAACGGACCCTTCCAGAAGAGGAAAGTTCTTCTCCTTAATCTGCATTAAATGCTTTTATAACAGGCTATTGTGCATCGTTATATCCTGAAAACAGGTGTAAAAACATACGTCTTAAATCCACATCAAACAGGTATGTTTGAAGTGATTTCGAGCATCTGATTTGGCCAGGTCCGGAGGGGGATGATGAAGACTCCTTCGGGATGAACATGATCGGTGAGACCCCGGAGAGCTTTAGCTCGAGGAGGCTCATCACATGTCCGCGGAAAGCGAATCATCCCCCGCAGGACCATTCTTCTCATAAAAATATCTCGAAACTGAGTCTTCAAGTAACCGGCCCTTTTGTTTAATAAGCACCTCTTTATTTTTATACAATCTGAAAATAGGAAAGCCGCACGCAGGACGTGCGACTCTTATTTTTACGCACTCTTTTGTACAGAGTCGCGGTCATTCTTGAATATAGCTGATGCAGCTGTGAGTAGAATCCAGAAAGTAAAGACAAGGATGATGGCTCCAAAAGTAAACAACATCCAGTCACTGCCTTCAGCCCATGGCGCCCATTCTCCAAGTACCTGAGTAATCATCGCCCATAAGGTCATGAACATGAGGAAAACCATCGGAATCAGGGTTGGCCAGTAGCTTCGTCCCAGTCGTTTCAGCCATATAGACACAAGCAGTAAACTAATACCCGCAAGCAGCTGGTTGGAAGTACCAAACAACGGCCATAATAGATAACCGCCGGAACCAAACCCTTTCGGTCCCTGAGGAATCAAAGTTAAAGCGGCACTGGAAACTACGGCAACTGTAGTAGCTACATGCGTTTTCGAAAGAGGAGTTACCTTATACTCAGTCCCAAGCTCTGCAATAATATAACGCATTAATCGGACAGACGAGTCCAGCGTGGTTGCTGCAAAACTAACTACAATAACGGAAACAATCGTCGAAGCCACTGCAACAGGAATCCCAAGACCCGAAGCGAGCTGTCCGGCCCCCTGGATAAACACCCCAAGACCAGCACTGCTTGCAGCCGTAAAGCTGCTATAAGTGGCTGTAAATTCTCCCGCTGTTGGGAAGAACGTAACGACGGCTATAATAGCAACGAGCGCGAGCGCCCCTTCCCCTACAGAACCTAAATAACCTACAAATCTGGCGTCCATTTCATTGTCCAGCTGTTTGGAAGAAGTACCGGATGATACCAGCCCGTGGAAACCAGAAATCGCACCACACGCAATCGTAATGAATAACAGCGGAAACCATGATGTATCTGCTGTCGAATTTGTCACAGGAGCCGTAATCTCAGGGTTCGTAAAAAGTAACCCTAAATACAGTAAACCCAGCCCGACGATCAACTGGTGAGAGTTAATGTAATCACGCGGCTGAAGTAGTTTCCAGACAGGAAGAGTCGAAGCGATATAAACATAAGCCATTAACACAACGATCCATACGAAAAAGGCCATGGATGTAGCACTAAGTCCAAAGGCCGAGGATGCACCTTCGCCCCCGAAATATTTCACTAAATCAATTTGCAAAACGGGAACATAACTTGCCACAATAGCTGCCAAGTACATAACTGCAAGCGCTATAACAGACGGAAGCAGCATATTCCCTTTTTTCTTATACACGCTGTAGCCAATCCAAATGGCCAGTGGAATTTGAATAAATACAGATACGACGCTTGCCGGGAATGAAATAAACAAGTTTGCAATAACCCAGGCAAACACAGCATTAACCATCAGTACTAATAATAGAATTATAAATAAAAACAGTACTTTCGCTTTTTGACCGATCAGCTTGCTAGCCAGGGTACCAACTGATTGTCCCTTATTTCTAACCGATAATACTAATGTACCAAAATCGTGGACTCCCGCTGCAAATACGGTACCAAGTAACACCCACAGAACAGCTGGCAGCCAGCCCCAATACACGGCAATAGCTGGACCGACAATTGGCGCAGCTCCAGCAACAGACGTAAAATGATGCCCCCAGAGGACAAACTTATTGGTCGGCACAAAATCGACCCCATCTTTATACTGATGGGCAGGTGTTACATAATTCGGATCCAGCTTATAGATTTTCTCAGCAATGAATTTCGAATAATACCTGTAACCGAGAATAAAAACAATACCTCCAACTACCGCAAGCCAAATACCACTCACAATACCCCTCCTCTATTATGTATGCGCTTCCATACTTATGGTATTATACTACAATTTTTTCCTATTCATCAACGTCATTGACTGATTTATCAAAAAATTCAGCCGAATGTAGGAGGTATTGTCGATTATGGAATTTAAAGATGGACTAGCAAGTTAGACAGATAAGAATGAAGACTTTTAAGGTTAATAAGCAGAAGAACGCATAAAAAATGCTTACAGACTCCATTTGAATAAGAGCCTGTAAGCCTGTAAATACAAAAACTATTCTGATGCAATACGGCCCAGGAAGAAGCCGTCAACTTGATCCATTCTTCCACGCCAGAAAAATTGACCTTCAGCGGGAGTAGGGCTTGAATCCCCGTTATAAACTTGAGCATTTTTCAGATGAATATAGCTTACGTCTTCTTGGTTTTGATCCTCAGCATTCTGACTGGCCTGGGACAGCTTTTCGCTGATTTGCTTTGAAACATCATTTCCCCCTTCAAAAGATTGACTGGCGGAATCGAGATATTTCTGAGCTGATACCGTTGTTCCGGTTACTAAAGCACCATTAATGTTCAGAGTGATATCCAGGGAAAAACCGTGTTGATTGGCAGCTTTTACATAAGTCATGAGTAAATCGTCCATATTATCTTCTCCCTTCTATAATTACTACTTTTAGTTAGTTGTATCATCATTGGTTGATAGTGATGTTTTCTGCTTATTACTCTTGGAATCTTTGTTTTCTTTATTCTGTTCTTTGGATGCTGCTACTTCTTCGTGTGAAGAATTTGCTATCTTCTCTTGAGTGGCTGAAGGCTGTTTTTCACTGTCAGAAGAATTCCCTTCTTGCTGCTTGCTTTCTCCAGAATTACTTGACTGCTGGTTCTGTTCTGAGGAATTATTATCTGGCTCGAACTGCTTAATTCCTGAAGAACTGTTTGCCTGTTGATTATTACCGGCTGAAGCAGAATTGGCCTGCTCATTTTGTTCTCCTCTATTTTGAGAAGTACCTGATTGCTGGTTGGATTGTTCAGAGTTACCGCCTGGTTGCTGTTGCGTATCCTCTGATGAGTTACTTGACTGCTGTTCTTCATTCGACGGAGCGGAATTGCTCTGCTCATTCTGCTCTCCTCTATTTTGAGAAGTACCTGATTGCTGGTTGGATTGTTCAGAGTTACCGCCTGGTTGCTGCTGCGTATCCTCTGATGAGTTGCTTGACTGCTGTTCTTCATTTAAGGGAGCGGAATTGCTCTGCTCATTCTGCTCTCCTCTATTTTGAGAAGTACCTGATTGCTGGTTGGATTGTTCAGAGTTACCGCCTGGTTGCTGCTGCGTATCCTCTGATGAGTTGCTTGATTGATTCTGCTCATTATTGTCCTGTGAAGCATTGTCTGATTGCTGTTGGTTCTCAATAGGATTCGTATTGATTAATGTCGTTTTGGAGCTTCCTTTTGCAGCATCATTTTCGGATCTCCTGAATCGGCTGGCTACATCGCTGGTCCTTTCCTTCGTTTTATCTCTAAAGCTCTTAAAACTAGAACCGGCTTTAGAGCTTGCTTCACTCACCTTCGTACTGGCACTTGAAGTAGCTTCTCCTACTCTACTGCCGGCTTCACTAATTTTAGACCCAGCTATTGTACCTGCTTTACTAACTTTTGTGCCAGCTTTACTTACGTTCTCCTTCAAAAAGGCTCGTTTACTTCTTCCTTCCTCTTCTTGTTCATGATCATTTGCATGATGATGGTCAGCTTCTGAGTTATCGTTTCGCTTCTCAGAGGTATTCTCATCATCAGATGATTTTAGTTTCTTAGCCGTTGTCATTAACCCGGCTGCCAAACCTATGGCGCTTCCAATGACCGCTCTTGACGTTTTACTATTTACGTCAAATTTTGACTTCTTTGCACTGTCGTCTTCATTCTGCAGACTGGTTTTTTTATCACTCATGATTGGTCCTCCTTTTTTAATATCGACTGTTTTGGTTCATATTTTTTTCTAACTGTTCTAAACGCTTGGAAAGCTGTTCGTTTTCTTTTTCTAATTCCTTCGTGTTCTGCTCAGCGGCTTTGGAGCTTAGGAATGGGTCTGTTTCCCACCAGTCCATACCAATTTCTTTTGCTTTATCTACAGAAGCAACGATCAGTCGGATTTTAATGGTCAATAATTCTACATCCGCTATACCGACTCTGATATCACCTGCAATCACAACACCCTTATCTAAAACCGTTTCCAGTACATCTACGATACTATTAGACTGTGTTGACTGTTCGATAGCCATGGGTTGAACCTCCTTTTCCTACAATAAGTTTCCTAATGGACCCAGATCGATGTTCAAATCCTCATCTTCTAATTCAAAAATATCTTTAAGTTCATCCATTTTTACTTCCAGATTCATGAGCGCTACCCCTAATTTTTCAATTTCTTCTTCAGTTAAGGTGCCGCCATCTACTCTTCTGATAGCGTGGCGTTCCACAAGCTGGCGGAGTAATTCTATAACCGTTAATACCAGCTGGGCGAGACCTTGTTCTGCCCCTTCTGGATCTAATTCAATCCGTCCGCTTTTGACCGGCTGATGCTCAAGATCGCTCTGTGACATATTCGAGTGCCTCCTTTTCTTCATCCATACGTTCAGAGGAAATGGATTTTGCTCCGTTCTGGTTCGACTGCACTAAGGTTTCTACGGCTGAAATCAATACTCGTAAATCCAGATAGACGAGATCAATCCCAGCAATGGAAATGACTAAGTCTCCTTTAATAGCCACACCTTTATCCAAAACGGTATCCAGGATATCAATCAGAGAAATATCTTTATTTTCATATTGTTCTCTTTCACTCATCACTTAGACCTCGCTTTTTGAGAGATTGACAAAATGGTAGGCCGGCCATGGACCGGTCACTTCGAATTTCCAGCCGGCGTGCTGGTGCTCTTCGTTCGCTTTCGTCACTTCTTCTAAAAAGCCCTCCACCTGATCTAAAGGAAGTAGAAAAGCGCTGTTCCAGCACATCTCTTCGTCTTTACCTGTGACATCTTTGTTCCAAGTCTTTTTCACCACATCCTGATCACAATACGTGCTCAATTTATCATGAAAGCTTTTAGAAAAAGAATTTAGTTCTTTTTCAACTTGTTCATCCACAAGCTGGTCCAGCTTTTTACGCTGCAAATACTGCTTACCTTTCGACATACCTTCGATTTCTTCTTTTTTCTCTTTTATCGTTAAATCATGCTCGGCCACTTTCTCTCTTAAAGAAGGCCGATCACAATAGATTTTAAAGTTCCATTCTTCTTTTTCTTTTAGATTATCAAGTAGTTGAACCCAGTCACCTGCGTAGGTACTCACCATATCTCCCAGACTATTTTCAGTTTGGTAAATCGTACAAAATTTCATTGGAATAATCGTTGTCCGCTCTCGCAGTTTAATTAATGTCTCATGGTGATGGAAAGCTTTATCTTTCACCCATTCCATGTCCTTCGTTTTTTCTTCAAGGACTTTCTCGCCATAATCTTTCTCATCAACACGGCACACTACAGCCGCACATTGATCAAAATTGATCGTATGAAGAACATGCTCTTCATCAATGCCTGTCAAGTCAGAGAAGGGCTGTTCTTCTTTTTGAATAGGTACGATGCCGTATAAATAAATTAGTTCGCTCATCTCTCAAACTCTCCAATCTTATCGCCGTTTCGTCATTTCCTCCCATTGCTCGAGCTCCATTCTCTTGGCAACTTCATATCGTTCGAGCAATTTTTCTTCCTGTGCTTCATAAACGTCTTGTGAGATTTCATCCAGTTCATACATCATCTGAAGATTGACAAGTTTTTTCTGGATATGCTCTAAGTCATACATCTCCTTATCCACTTCTTCCTTAACGTGCTCGCCGACTTTAACAATCAAATTAATCGGGGAAGTGAATAGTTTATGAATCATGACGTTTCCTCCACCTTCAATTTAATATTTATGAAATTATAAGCAGGCCACGGACCCGTATATTTAAATTCCACACGATCCTTCCAGCGTTCGTGTAGTTCGTTTACTTTTTCGTCAAACGCCTGTTCATTGCCCCGATCAATCAGGTAAGCTCCATTTAGCAACATTTTTTCTCCAACCGTTTCATTGGACTTCGACGATTCAGACAACCTTACAAGCGGCGCATGAATATCTTTTTCGATTTCTATTTTCAAATTATTAAAGAAATCCTGGGCCATTTCACCGAGTTTGATCCGGTCAAAATATCCAGCGTCTTCTGATTTACTCGAGACCGTTTCTTTTTGCTTCATTACTTTGTTATTCTTGTTAACTTCATCTTCGAGCCATTCTTTTTTTCCCACCACTTTGAGCCCGATTTCGATTTTGTTTTCAACTTCTGGAAATAAGCGGGCTAACTGAGGATATAAATTTTCGAGAAGGACTTCTGTATCTTCTCGGGTCTGGAATACATTCCCGAAACTAATTGGTACCACAGAGGATTCACTTTCCATCACCCGGGAAATAACATTTTGGTGAGTCATTAAATGATCTTTTTTCGGAGTGTAAATTTTCACCGGTGCTTCAGTGGCTACCATCGCAGCATCTTTATAATGGATGGTAAAAATAGAACGCTCTTCACCTTCAAACTCAATGGTGCCAAAACTTTTTCCCTCGTTTGTTTGAATACAGCAAAATACATAAATACCTAATTCTTCAGCCATGTCTTCTACGCCTCCTACACCTTTTTGCATGCCTCTATAATCTTGTTTTGTAGATCTTCTTCTTGGTCGTCCGTGCATAAATCCAAGGTGAAGTATGTGATATCAAGGCAAAGTTCCTGGAACTCTTTGTAATCTCCATCAATCGGCAGTTTATAACGTTCAGCCACATCCGCAATCATGATGGATGCACGTAAACTTAAAGAAGAATCTCGTTTTTTGCATAAATCTTTCACTTGATGAACAAAACCTACGATGGCTTTTGCTTTATCCTCATCAATATTCGTCCGTTCAGACACAATACCGGCTTCGGCTTCCTGATCCAGCGACTTGAGCGGCAGCGATATCATACGATCCAGAAGGGCATCCTGTGTTTGATATACACCTACGTATTCTGCTGGATTACTGGTGAAAATGATTGAAAAATCGGGGTGAACTCTTATATGAGAATCCTTCCGTTTCGTTCCGTATAATGGTAGAATTTTTTCCTCCAGGACGGATAAAAACAGATTGTTGACTTCCGGCTGTGATCTGGTAAATTCATCGTAAACAACGGTGTATCCATTTTTTACAGCTTCATATAAACGACCTGAAACCCAGCCTTCCGTAACATTTTCCTCAATTTTTCTTACAGTCCGCACATAATTATCGTTCACCTTTTTACGGTTATAGCCTTTAAATGCACCAATTAATTCAGCGTTTGATAAACTCTTATTCCCACTGATTAATACTACTGGGCGTTTTCTGGATTTAGCGATATGGAGAGCCAGCGTCGTTTTTCCGATCCCTGTTGGACCCGTAAAGTGCACTGGATAACCTAACGATAAATAACGCTGTGAACGCTTAATCAAATTTTGAAAGAAGGGATGGGCGTACACGCCTCGATCTTCTTGAGGTTCAGCTTTTGTTTCCGTTAACTTTGTCATTTCCACCCCTCCGTTTCTTAATGTTCAACTTCAGTTTTTTCTTCTAAATCACTGCGGTAGCGTAAACTTATTCTGGAAAAACCAGTTACTTCATGGTTGTTATCTAAAAATACTTCATAAAGTCCAATCATTTGATCATTGGCGTATTTTTTCATATATTCTTTTTCTTCAATAATTTCAACTAATGCTCTCCAGCCGTCATCCTGCTTCTTAGCAGAAATAATCTTGTGAGGAGGAGCAATATTCTGATTGAAAAATTGAGTAACGTTGTCTAACAGTTTCATATGGAACGTCCCGCCTTTCTACTGAATAGATAGAGAAGGGGTTGGTAAAAACCAACCCTCCACTGCTTTAAATGCTAAATTCGCCTCGTTCATTGGATTCCTCAGAATCTTGAGATTCTGAGCCCAGACGCTGTTCTGCGAGACGGCCACCAATACCTTCTTCTTCTACTTCATCGCGAAGAAGACCTACGGCTTCTGCATAACGGAGCCAAGTATCTACACTTGCGATAACCACTCTTGCTTCTACCGTTATTAGTTCGATACCGACGACAGATACACGTGCAAACGCATCAATTACAATCCCTTTATCAAGAATACGGTCTACTACCTCTGCGAGACTTGAACTATCTGTTGATTTTTGTATAGCCATTTTCATTCTCCTTTCAAAATTTATCCATGATATGTTTTGATATCTTCAATTCCTTTCACATCTTTAGGACCTTTGACATTTGGAGCACTCTTGATGTCATTCAGCCCCTTACCATCTGTTGGCCCCTTAATGCTGTTGGAACTCTTGAGCTCATTCACACCTTTTAGATCGGTGGAGCTTTTTACCTGAGGAGCACTTTTCATTTGACTAAGCCCCTTTATATTAGAAGGACCTTTAAGCTTGGACGAGCTCCTGACGTTCGATATACCTTTAATGCTTTCTACGCCCTTAGTTCTTCTGTCAGAGTTTCGAGAGCGTTGGCTTTCTTTTATCTTTTCTTGAAGTTCTTCGCCAGACTCTCTTACAGAAGCAATCTTTTCACGGAGTTGCAAGAGTTTTTCCTGGAGCTTTTCCTCTGCTTCTTCAGCTCTTTCATGAACTTGACTGGCGTTTTCCTGCTTCTTCTCTTCGAGGTTGTTTCTTAATTGTTCAATTTCTCTTCGCAGTTGTTCCTTATATTGCTGGGCTAAATAGTCACTGGCTTCATCCTGCGCTTCTTCCGTAACTTCTTGAGAAGCATCCTGGATTTCATCAGTGGCTTCATCCGCGAATTCAAAAGGGTGCTCTGTTCTCCTTTTGAGTTCAGAGACACTTGGAACTTTTTCACGAAAGCTTTTCGCTTTCTCCTTAACACCTCCTCCAAGATCGTTAAGGAGGGAATCGTCGTTAGAAGATTGCTCTTTATTAGATTTTTCTTCGCTCACTTCCATCAACTCTTTTCCTTTATTTAACTATCGACTAACAAATATTGTGCTATTTTTTATCCTTAGTTCCCATGAGAGCTATATTAAAACCTTATATAAAGGGATATAAGCAAAAAATGGTTAATTTTTCATTAATTATTACAGAGGAGTCCAACTTTCACCTCAGTAATTCCAAGGGGTTGAAAGGCTTATTGATTCATATATTACTTTTTTTACATTTTAGTTATATAAAAATAGTTTTTAAGAGGTCGGCTTCTTACAAGCTGGTTTTCCAAGATCTAAAATAAAGGAATTTGCGAAAAAAAGAGTCTTGCGAGATAGTTCGCAAGACTCTTTTTCTTATTGATTTACATAATTGCGCAGCCTACCTATGCCTTCAATTTCAATTTCTAATTCATCTCCAGGAGAAAGCGGTCCAACTCCTGATGGCGTTCCTGTCATAAGCACATCACCTGGCTTTAATGTCATCACTTTAGTGACCTGTACGAGTATTTCTTCTACACTATGGATTAAGTCACTTGTATTAGAATCCTGCTTAACTTCCCCATTAAGTGTAAGTTTGATTGGGGTTTGACTTGGGTCAAGGTCGGTCTCAATTACTGGACCGATCGGTTTAAAGGTAGCATAAGACTTGGCGCGGGTGTACTGTCCATCTTTCTTTTGCAGGTGACGATCGGATACATCATTTCCACACGTATAACCCAATACGTAAGATAAAGCCTCTTCCCTGGTTACATTTTTCGCTTCTCTACTAATTACCACTGCCAATTCTGCTTCATAATCGATACGATGGTCTTCCGTGGGCAGGGTAATACCAGCGTTGTGTCCAATGACAGCTGTCGGTGACAGCATGAACATCATCGGTTCCTCAGGCAGAGGCTTTCCCTGTTCTTCAGCGTGAAGTGCATAATTCAGACCTATAGCAATAAGCTGGCCCGGTTCAGTAGGGGCCAAAACCTCCACCTCGTCCAGCGAATCGGTCGCAGATATCTTTTGAACACGACCTTCTATGTAATTGCCATCGAGCCGGGTAATCGTTTCCCCTTCAAGCACCCCATAATAGATTGTACCTTCTTTACGATAGCGGATATACTTCATTGAAAAACTCTCCTCTACTCTAGTAATAACTCTAGTATAAATCACCATAGCAGATTAATCCTACCAAAACCTTCCACCTCAGGTCATCCATATTCTGGATGACCTGAGGTGGAAATTTATACCTGTAGTAAACTTTCAAATATCATGAAATTGTTATATCAATCTAGCTGAAATCGTAATACAATGACAGAGTATAATAAAAGGAGGCCTCGACTTTTGAAAAAAGGCTTTGTAAACGAAATTTTCTTTATTCGATTTGTCGCTTGTATGTGTGTTGTTCTTATTCATTCTATTACAATGGCCCGAAGCAACCTCGACGTATCAGCTTCTACAACAAGCGTCACCTATATAATTAATATGAGCATGATGTTCGCCACACCGGTCTTCGTCATGATTTCGGAGTTTTTGCTATCTTACTCTTATCCTGACCGCCTCCCGAAATCATTTTGGAAGAAAAGAATACTATATATTCTGGTTCCTTACCTCGTGCTCGCAGCTGTATATTCCATGTATGCGCTTGGCATCGACGGATTAACATGGGCAGCCTTTAGCGAGTTATTCTTTAAGAAAACACTCCTTGGCGCCTGGCACGGATATTTCGTACTGATTATTTTTCAGTTTTATGCACTGCACTTCTTGTTAAAGAAATCCTTTGACCGCTTTCCTCCGCTATTGGTGATCGGATTTGCCTTAATGATTAACCTTATGTATCTTGGATTTTTTAACTTTAAAGGTACGATCTCAGGTCTTGAATTTATGTGGGAGTATTATCAACTTCCGTTTCTCGGATGGTTTTTCTACTTCACTGTTGCTTATTACGCAGGAAAACACCTCGACGAGTTTCTTTTCTATCTGAAGAAATATAGATTTTGGGTTATCGGTGGAGCAGTCTTTGCCGGCATAATTCCAATTTATTTAAGAATATCCGGCATATTGACCGCTGTCAGCTCAAAAAGGTTTGATATCATTTTCTACACGTTCCTTGTATTTTGTGTCCTCTATCTGATTGCTATGAAATTAAATAAGGTACCGAAGCCTGTCCTTTGGATTAGCAGCTGTTCCTACAGCATTTATCTGCTTCACCCCTTATTTCAATACAATGCGGTCGGCTGGTTTGAGTCCATTCAGCTGCCATCTAATTTAGTCGTTTATATTTTGGCATTCTTTGTTTTAGGTGTAGCAGGCCCTATCGTTATGAGTTATCTATTTAATCTGGTTCCTTTTGGGAGTTTAGTAACTGGACGAATTAATATGCCGAAGCTCGGCTCCTCTTCTTCTCAAAAACCAGCTGTCAACAAAGGGAAAGCATCCTAATAAAAAGGCACCCATCCCGGGGTGCCTTTTTATATTCCATATTAAAAACGGCTGACTCGAATCTGATCGATCTCACTTGAAAGTGGGTATTTCACACGAAACTTTCGATTAATCGCATGAATGAGGCCATGTTTCGCCTCTTCACTCCTGATTCCACGATCTGAAATATCCTCGTGCTGGTAATTAACTTCAAAGTCAATCTGATGGTTCTTATAATGAATTTGCCCAGATACTACCATAAATTTGATCCTCCTTCTTACTCCAGGGTCTGAATCATCGTTTCGATACCTTCTTGCAGGGTTGATAAAGGCCAAGCCGGCATCTCAGGCTCGTCCATCGCAATTTCAAAAGATGCTGGTATATGGACAAAACCTGCTGGGATCGTTTTATCCGTTTGATGGAGTTCATGCAGCAGCGAATACATAACATTATTACAAAGATAGGTACCCGCCGTGTTAGAAATTGCAGCGGGGATTCCTTTTTCTCTTAGACATGTAACTATATTTTTAATAGGAAGCTTAGAAAAGTAAGCATCAGCCCCATTTTCCTGAACCGGTTCATCCTCGGGGACGTATCCATCATTATCAGGAGCACCGTCTTTAATATTAATCGCTACCCGTTCGGGTGTAATTCTTTTGCGATGAGCCGCCATTCCTAATGTGATGACAGCATCGGGATTAATGTGGTGATAATGAGTAATCAGCTCTTCAGCTGAACGATTAAAATCTACGGGCAGGACCACCCCGTGGATAGTATAATTTCCGATCGTCCTTCCATGCAGATATTCTACGATGGATTCGGTCGGGTTGAACGCAAAATTTAAAAAAGGTTCAAAACCTGTTAATAATAATTTTTTCATGTGTAGACCGCCTTTCTTACTTTATGAGAGGAGACACAAAAGAATAATAGAATACAGTATGGATCCTCCCCCTGCTGCTAAGAAGATCAACTTACCGCGACTAAGCCATACTTCTTTCCAATCTCTCCATTCGAAATCTTCTGCAATTCTCTCATCTGCGCGCTCCTGAGCTCTCGAATGTGGAACGATCAATTGAGAGAGTCTCTTAAAACCTCCGAAAAAAAGTTGAAGAAATCCCGTTTGGCCAATATAAAAGCTGGCTCCAATAATAAGAAGAATGAGCCCCCAATAAAATGATTCGTTGATTACTTCTGCTTCCTCAAGACCCATTCCCCTCTGGATCAAAAACCATGCAGAAAATGAGAGTAACAATGCAATAAAGTAGATTTTCAAGTAGATGCTCCTCTCACGGACATAGATAAGACAAGACTTACCTTCTCTTTAAGAAAGGACCAATCTATCATTCTTCTGGTTGATTATTATGGTAGAATAGAATAAGGTTTTTCACCATAAGAGGTAAAGGGGAAGGTATGTATGTCCAGTCAATATAATTTAGCCTCTTCCGAATTTCATTCATTAAAATCGGTGTCCAGTAAAATGTTTGAAATCATCAGCAGGCAATTAAATGTAAATACAGCATATGTTACAAAGCGTGGCGACACAGCGATGACGGTTCTTAGCTCGTTTAATAGAGAGGACGAAATAATTCCAGAAGGTTATAGCGTGGAGTATGGCGGCACCTACTGCCGACTGATTATCTCGGAAGATAACAACTTCATGCACACGAATAATTTATCAAAAGATGAATTAACTAGAGAACTCGAAGTTACCTCCCAGTTGGAAGTGAAAGGCTTTCTTGGTGTCACGTTAAAAAACACAGATGGTCACGTATTCGGTACCTTATGTGTGATGGATAAAGAAGAAAAGGACTTCAGTAATGAAGATGTAGAATATTTAAAGTCAATGGCGGACATTCTTTCTCATCTTATTGACTTGGATGAGACAAAATATAACATGGGTCTTTTAAACGTCCCTATTATTCCGATTACAAGCGGCGTTTCTATCTTAACACTGCAAGGTATTATTGATGGGTACAGAGCCGATAAAATTATGGAAACGGTACTTCAGTACGGAGTTGATCACGACATCGACTCTTTCATTATCGACTTATCCGGACTGGTAATCGTGGATAACACCTTTCCAAGTGTGCTGATTGAACTGGTGCGATCTTTAAAGCTAATGGGAATGGAAACTATTATGACGGGGATTACGCCGGAAATTGCCAAACATGAAGTTAACAATACTCAGCTTCTTCATCTAAATACTAAAACAGTGCCGAATCTGGAGTCCGCGCTTGAGTATATTGGATTTAGACTAATAGAAAAACAGGAAACGTAAACACCATCTAAATAGTTCATAAGAACGAGCAGCTCCCTGGATGGGGAAGCTGCTCGTTTTGTGCATGTATGGAATAATGAATTTTTCTACTGTTATTTTTCACTGTCAATTCCCATATGATGACCTAACATCAAGAGGGACTGATTAATTTTCCAAATATAGTATAGATGATGAACAAGATCGCCTTGATTGTCTTGATGACCAGGGGCGAAGCGTTCAATTTTTTCACGTTCTTCCTGTAAATCATGCATTGTCCCTGTCCATTCATCTGTTTCAATCATCTCTGTTAACACTTGAATATTATGCGTAAACTTCTCTTCCACCGTTAGAAAAACACTGCTTACTTCTTTTGGATAGTGGAAATTCTTCTGGTAGGAAGAGGCGACCAAATGCTTGGCATAATAGTTAATGGCGGTAAAGATGGTAATCCAGCGTGGAAGTCCGGAATATTTTCGGGCGCCAGGTCCCTGAAGAACAGGTCTCGATTCATCTTCAATGGTTTGAATCTTACCGTCCAGTTCGAAGGCAATATCCGCCATGTCCTTAACACCTGTCGGCTGCTTTAGACTGTGAATATACCGCTTGACATAAGAATCCAGCTCATTTAAGTAATCCGTAAAAGCTTCCGATACCTTGTCCATGGTTTTGGTAGGATAAATAAAAGCGGAAACTCCAAGAGCGATAGCGCCTCCTGCAATAGTATCCATAACCCGGGCCCCTAACAGTTCCATACTAATTCCGCCGAGGATCAGGTCATACATAAAGGCAATCAGCATGGTAATAAACAGACTCATAATGGTATAGGAAACCGTTAATAAGTAAAAAGCTAAAAAAATCACAGAAAACAGGAGGATCACTTCAAGCGTCGAGTTTCCGGAGACAAGAGTAGCAAGGATAAAACCAATTATGGCACCAATCAGCGTTCCTACCGAGCGCTCTAATCCTTTCAAATAAGTCCGGCCTACCGTCTCTGTGCCCAATTGAACAATAAATGTAGTCAGCAGTACCCAATATGGCTGAATAGGAGAGATGAGATAACCTACTATAATGGCAATCGTCCCGGCAATGAGAGATTGAATTGCTTTTTTGGTGGTGGGCTTCAGCCCCTTCTCCTCTTTATCATCTTCCTCGTCTTCTTCCGCTTCATCCTCTGCATCTGCATGCTGAACGTCGATCGCTTGAAGGGAATACTGGATGCGGAGTGCTCCTTCAGTAACATGACTCGCAATGGCTTCTATGCGGCGAAGTAAGTAAATCCACCCTTCCGGACGGGAAGACTGTTTGTTAAATAGATCATTTATGAATGACTGCAACGACCTAATGACACTTTCCGCTTCCGCGAGATTTTTCTCCTTATAGTCCTGGTCAAGAACCTCGGCTGCCTGCAATGTGGAAATAACCTGAACAAGCAACTTACGTAGTTCTGCCATCTCGAGCGCATCGTCTTTTTTCAATTTTTGTAAGCTGTCAGCCAGCGTCATCACAAACATAGCCGTATCGAACACATAGAGCTTAAGCTGCTTTGCTGTGAGACCTGGCCAGATCCCTTTAATATCCTGAGCACTTAAGTCAGTGGAAACATTATTCGCGTATTCCCTTAACTTCCGAACGTTGTACTCAAGCTTTCTTCTTCGTGATTCATTCGTTTCAGGATCTTGAATAATTTCAATCAAGAGTTGGAACGTCAGGTTTGCCTGACGGTGAAAAGAACGCATACTTCGCTTGAGAAGCTGAACGGAGTCCTTGAAAATGACAAAATTATAGAGGTATGCATAGATGATTCCAATAGCGATGGCCAAATAAAACAAGGGAAATTGGGCGGGTGATAGTTTTAAGAAAGAGGAAAAATAGACTGTAAAAAACCCAATCATACCAAGAGAAAAGTATCGGCTCCCATACCTTGAGAAATAAAAGCCGCTAAATATAATGGCAATCATTAATGCGGAAACGAGGACGGCGTTCCAGGCTAATAAGGAGCCTAACGTCACGCCGCACCCAGCGGAAAGCGCAAGCAGCAGGGTAGTCACTTGCTTCTTTTCTTTTGTATCATCCATTACGACCATGATTCCCATAAGTCCGGCAATTCCTGAGATGATAGATGGCAAAAGCGGCTCAAGACCCAGGAGATTTAAAATAAGAGTAGTTGTAAAAACGGAGGAAATTAAACTAATGGTCGCTTTACCAGCCTGATTCAAACGTTTCCGTCCAGGATCAGAGGCTAGTAACCGGCGGAGCCAATAGGATCTATATAGGAATTGCTTCACTGCAGCATCCACCTTTTCATGTTCATTGCTTAAATTTACTCCTTCTATGGTAAGGGGTTTTAGCTTTTTGAACAACTTTTATGCCCTGACTGAAAAGCGAAAAAACACCTGCAGATCCGCAAGTAGATGGATAAATGGGAAATTATGCAAGACCTGAGGTGGAAATTAATGGATTGAGTTGTTATTTTCCTTTCAGCTGGTTCATCACATCTGTAATTTCATTAAAGTAGGCGGAGGCTTGCTCGTACTCCTCCGTAACTAAGTTCACAAACAGAATATCGATCATATGCAGCTGGGCTAGACGGGAAGAAGTCGCACCGCTTCTGAATGGTGCTGGTATTTCCCGGGAAGCGGAAATAAACAAGGAAATATCAGCTGAATTCGTCACCGGTGACTGACCGTATCTTGTCAGGCTGATCGTTTTTGCCCCTTTTTCCTTCGCGATCTCCATAACTTTAGCTGTTTCGTACGTCTCCCCTGAAAATGAAATTCCAAAGACCACGTCTTGCTCATCCACGTTAGCAATATTCATGACCGCATTGTGAAGGTCTGTAAAGGCGGACGTACTTTTGTTCATCCTCAAGAATTTCTGCTGAGCATCCTGAGCCACAATGCCAGACGCCCCCACACCAAAGAAGTGGATTCTCCGGGCGTTCTTAAGCACCTCAACCGCCCGCGCCAAAGTTTGATAATCGACCAACTCAGTCGTTTCATTAATTGCCTGCATGCTGTTACTCGTTACTTTTTCAACAATAGAGTCCGGATGCTCGCCCGGCTGAATATCCCGGTATTTGGAGCCGGGCTTTTTCTGTAAATCACCGGATATGCGCAATTTAAGCTCCTGTAATCCTTTTAACCCCAGAGACTTGCACAATCTCATAACCGCCGCGCTGCTGGTAGAACTTAATTCTCCCAGCTGACTGGCCGTACAATGGATCGCCTCATGGGGCTGATCAAGTATAAACTGCGCGATTTTACGTTCAGATGGAGGAAGCTTATCCTTCATTTCGTTCAATATCACGAGTCCGCCGGTTAAAGAATTTTTCATCCATATCACCCCGCTTATCCTTTAATAGCTCCTTCAGTCATGCCTTTCACAATCCTGCGCTGGAAGATCGCATAAAGAATAATGACTGGAACAATCGCAATGACAAGACTTGCAAACAGCGTTCCCCATGCATTGGTATATTGCGTCTCATTACTAATGTAATCAATGGCGAGTGCCAGCGTATAGTTCTCTTCGGATTGTAAAAAAATCAACGCCATAAAGTATTCATTCCAAAATTGTATCATGTTCATGATGGTTACGGTAATAATCCCTGTGGTCGAAAGTGGTGTGATAATTTTCCATAGAATGCCGTAAGGGCTCATCCCATCAATGGATGCAGCCTCCTCCAATGATTTAGGGATCGTTGCCATAAAGCTGGTTAGCACAAAAATACTGAAAGGAAGCTGACTCACGGCATAAACAATCGCGAGGCCGAAGATATTATCAAGCAAATTCAGTTGCATCAATAAGAAAAATAACGGAATCCACCCGAGCACCATCGGAATCATCATTGCTGAAATATACAACGTAAATAACAGCCGGTTACCCCGGAACCTCATCCGCTCCAGAGCATAAGAAGTCGGAATGGCCATAGCAAGCGTCAATAACGCCCCAAGACCGGTAACAATTAAACTATTAAATACACTGATATCGATATTATAATTGGTCCATGCGTCCACGAAGTTACCGAAATTAAATGATTCAGGCATACCCCAGGGATTGGAATAAATCTCAGCATTGGATTTAAAGGCACCGAGAATCATCCATACGATCGGATATAAAACAGCGAGCGACCAAATAATGAGTGGAATGCGCACAATAGATCGTGAGAAAAATCCGCCTTTACGTTTCACTGTGTCCCCTCCTGCCGGTTAATATTCTACTTTCTCTCTTCTCATAAAAAATTGCATAATCAGCACGGTGATTAACGATAAAATCAGGATCATGACACCGATCGTCGCCCCGTAGCCAAAGTTGTATTTTACAAACGCCTGTTCATATAAGTATGACCCCATCACGTGTGTTGAGTTATTCGGACCACCCTTTGTCATTACTTGAACGATAATAAAAGATCCATTCAATGTAGTAATAATAATGTATAAAATGGATATTTTAATCTGCGGCCAAATCAGCGGAAGCGTTACTTTCCAAAACTGCTGCCATTCCGTCGCTCCATCAATTTCTGCGGCTTCATAGTAGCTTTTTGAGATATTTGAAATTCCACCCATCAGCATGAGCATGAATAACCCTATTCCCGCCCAGACGGAAGGCAGTACAAGACTTGGCAGTGCCCAGTCTTCACTTCCAAGCCATGGTCTTGTCCAGCTCTCAAGGCCGATAAATTCCAGACCTGAGTTGACGAGGCCAAGACTCGGGTTGTAGATGAACATCCACAGAATACCAATAACCACGACCGACATAATATTCGGGAAGAAAAAGACGATGCGGTAAAAAGGGGCTTCTTTTATTTTCATCTGGGTTAACGCGACAGCAAAAAACGTAGCTAGAATCATAATACCGATCACTTTCGTAACCACAAGAAAATAATCATGAAGTATAGTTAAGGGGATAATTTCATCGTTTAACAGCCGTTTATAATTATCAAAACCAACAAACTCTGCGAGAGACGATGCTCCCGACCACTCAAAAAAGGAGTAATACAATCCATTGAACAACGGATAGAGAGTAAATACCGAAAACATTAAAAACGTCGGTACGAGACAAAAAGCAAGAAACAAATTACGCTGCTTTTTCGACTGAACCATCTCTTTCACCTCTTTTCAGGATAGGTAAGAAAAAATGGAATGTGGAATTGGCTTGAGCCTCCACATTCCATCCCATTTATGCACTATTCCAAATTACTGCGATACTCACTGGCTGCTTGTTCAGCTTCTTCTACGAATTCTTCAGCTGTAATATTTCCTAGCATCAGGGAAACGAGTGAATTGCTGATTGGAGTTTCTAAATTTGAACTCATTGGATGTGGCTTCTGATAGATTTGCACTTGATCAGGGTCGTTGATCATCTTATTCGCTTCAATTAAGAACTGAGGCACGTCTTCGCTGGACGCTAAGTCAACACCCTGAAGGTTCATAATCGCACCCGTGTGTTCAGAAAACAATTTCGCATATTCTTTCGTAAATACAAATTCTACGAAAGCTTTGGCTGCTTCCGGATTCTCCGCTTTCTCAGCTATAGCAAGCGGTCTGAGGTCCGGTACAATCGCATAAGGCTCTCCTTCATCCTGCATAGGAGACGGGATAAAACCATATTGGAAGTCTTCCGGCGTATCTTTTTCCATTTCATTTGGAAGCCAGAACCCAACAGGAATGAACGCGTTATCGTGCATCAGGAAGTTCATTTGCGACTGCGTATGGTTTAAAGCGCCAAATCCAGGATCAATGTAACCCTCTTTTTGCATCTGTTCTACTTTTTTCATTACATTAAGTACCGGTTCACTGGTCCAGGCGCCTTCTTCCCCTGTGATGACCTTATTTAGAAGTTCGTCACCGCCTGCAGCACCGAATGCTGGATACAGCATGCCGCGTAAGAAGTAATAAGGATACTGGCCCGTGGTTACAAATGGAGCAATGTCCTCTTCTTGTTTAATCTGTCCCATCGTATCCATGAAACCCGGGAAGTCTTTCGGCACATCCCAGCCTTTTTCCTCAAACCAGGCACTGTCATACCATGTGCCCCACGTATCAAAAACGAGTGGAAGACTATAAACATCGCCATCATACTTAGCCGGATCTACAATAAAACTTTCACTTAACGGTGTACCGTCCTCAAGTTCGATTCCGTTCATCCAGTCCGTCAGATTCATCAGCTGACCATCTTCCACCATTTGAGTTTCACTGGATCCTGCACCATCAATATAGACAACATCAGGCGGATCATCGGATACCCAGCGCGAACGCATCTCCTCATTGATATTTGGACCCGCATGTTCCGTTATGGTTACATCAGGGTATTTCTCTTTAAAATCACCGATAACTTCCTTCCACCAGGAATCTCCATACCCTCCAACGAAATACTGAATTTCAAGCTCTCCTGAAATTTCTCCGTCTCCACCAGATTCTGAGCTTCCTTCCGAATCAGAACCTTCACTTTCACTACTTGTGTCCTCCGATCCTGCTCCCGGAGCGCACGCTGCTAAAACTAAAACCAAAAATGCCACCAACATGAACCAGGCCGATTGTTTTCGCCAAATGGTCAATGCAAGCTCCCCCTTTTATTTGGTAAATTTATTTGAAACCCACAGTGTGGTGTTCAAATCATTCATCCTGTGTTCTCAGTGCCTGCCGCAGATGCCCCTCGTTCTTATCCAGCAGGTTAAGTGCTTTTTCATAAGAAACGCCTGACTGAAGCATGACAATAGCCGGCTTAACCTGAAAATCCGCCTCCACTAAGGCCTGATCAGCTTTTTCATAAGATGTCTGCGTGCACTCCACAATAATCCGTTTGGCCCGCTCGCGGAGCTTATGGTTACTCGCGTGAACATCGACCATTAAATTCTCATATACCTTTCCGAGATGAACCATCGTTGTGGTGCTGATCATGTTCAATATCATCTTGTGGGCGGTTGCTGCTTTCAACCGGGTCGATCCTGTTAATACTTCTGGTCCTACCACTACTTCAATGGAAGTTTCGGCAAAAGCACTGATTTCCGACAAGGGATTGCACGAGAGCGATATCGTATAAGCACCTTTCTCCCCTGCGTATTTCAAAGCTCCAATAGGGTACGGCGTACGGCCGCTTGCTGTAATTCCAACCACCACATCCAGGTCAGTGAGCTGTTTATCTTTGAGATCCATTTTTCCCTGCTGCTCATTGTCCTCTGTATTTTCCTGCGCACGGGCTAGCGCATCGCCTCCGCCTGCCATAACAGCCTGGACTTTATCCGGCCGGACCATAAACGTAGGGGGACATTCTGACGCATCCAGGATTCCAAGTCTCCCACTTGTTCCTGCCCCTACGTAAAACAATCGTCCTCCTTTTTTTAAAGCTGTGGTAATATGCTTAATTGCTTCCTCCACTTGTGGCAATACGGTTTGCACAGCTTCCGCAATCTGCTGGTCTTCTTCATTCATAACCTTGAGGATTTCACCTGTCGACATTTGATCCATATGTTTTGACCGCAGATTTCGCTGCTCTGTAGTTAATAAAGCTAAAGAATCTTCCATATTCCTTACCACCTTTCTTTACTTTGCGAGTAAATAGGCCCCGAATTCCGGCGGTCCAAAAGCTTTACAATAAGTTCCCAGCCTCCGCTTATGTAATTGTTCAATGAAATGCTGTTTTACAACCGCTGAATGTTGAAAAATAGATCCCGCTACCGTAACCGGTGTTTCTGACGTAAACGATGAAGATTCCCGATACAAGCTTGCTGCATGAAGGATCAGTTCCTCCGCCGCCTCCTGCAAAAGAGCAATCGATACTTCATCTCCCTGCTCTGATGCTGCAATTACATGCCTGGCTAATCGCGCAATCTCGTGCTTTTCATGGGGACGGCCGTATAAATACGATATAAGCTGCGCTGGTTGCTCCAAATGAAGATCGCTTAAAAGTAAAGAAGTAATCGCGGTGTCCTGCCCACGACCATCCGCAGCTTTTGACACTTTTGACAGCGCTTTCAAAGATATGTAATAACCGCTTCCTTCGTCGCCAATCAGGTGTCCCCAACCGCCGCAGCGAATGATCTTTCCGCATTCATCCACGGCAATCGCATTGGATCCGGTACCAGCGATAACGAGCATGCCGCTCGCAGCTTCTTCAGGAAGAGCCCCTTTCAATGCAATCACGCTATCCGAGGTTACAAACAAATGGAAATTTTCAGAAAAATTTAGAGAGTAAAATTTTTTTCTCAGTAACTCTGTCATATGTTCTTCATCATCCTGGCGTCCAACGCCAGCCAGTCCGCATCCCACTCCAACAATCTGATGTGGCGCAATCATAAATTTCGCAAGCCCCTGTCTGATTAAACTAACAAGTCTTGCTCCTGCTTTTTCAAAACCAATAATATGAGGATTGGTACCTTTTCCAATTATTCGTTTCGGCTGGGCCGGGAGCTTGTTTTGGCCGTCTTCCATAAACAAACAGGTCGTTTTCGTACCTCCGCCATCAATCCCAATGACATAATTCATGGCCATCCCCCAAACTATTTTATGAACTTAGTATAACGTTCGTGATTTTTTATGTCAATAAAACTATTTATATTTCGACATAAAATTTTATTAGCGTTAAATAGTTTCAGACTGTTAGTTGGGGTTTTATGGATGACCTGAGGTGGAACAATGTGGAATATTATAATTGACTACGTCTGGATCAGTGGTTTACATTGAATAACTTTGCTATATACTCTTAAATCATATATCTTGACTTCAAACTATTAACTACGTTACCTTTAATCGTGCAGATAAAAACATAAGGAGG
The DNA here is from genome assembly GCF_052246755.1 of Halobacillus sp. B29. Lineage (NCBI taxonomy): Bacteria > Bacillati > Bacillota > Bacilli > Caryophanales > Bacillaceae > Halobacillus > Halobacillus sp. B29. The sequence goes on along the minus strand of NZ_JBQQCM010000006.1, from coordinate 5,504 downwards.
AATGCCAAATGTCAACACTAACACTAGACCAAGCACACAGTGCTATCGACTTCCAGATTAAACACATGATGGTTTCGAAGGCTAAAGGAGAATTTACTGATTTTAATATAGAGGTGAATGGTGACTTTACAGATCTTGAATCTGCTAAAATCACAGCAACCATTCCTGTACAATCCATTGATACTGGAAATGAAGACCGTGATAATCACCTTCGCGCTGGTGACTTCTTTGAAGCGGAAACGTACCCGAATATGATTTTCGAAAGTAAATCCATCCAAAAAGTAGATGATGACGAGTACAAAATCACCGGAGACTTTACGATTAAAGGGGTAACGAACGAAGAAACATTCAACTTAGAATATAACGGAACTTCCAAGAGTCCTTTGGACGGCAGTACGGTAGCTGGCTTCGACGTAAACGGAAAAGTCAACCGCGAAGCGTATGGCATGACGTATAACGCTGCCATGGAAACCGGAGGCCTTATGCTAGGTAAAGATGTAAAATTCGAAGGAAACTTTGAATTTATCGTATCTGAATAATACAGGTAAAAATTCCAATCCTCATGCACGAGAGGGTTGGAATTTTTTTATCTCTTCTGACATAATGCCCCAACTATCATTCCCCCTCACTTTCGTGGTAAGATAATAGTAACGATAAGGAGGTTGATTTATGCCCTTTTCTACTGTAATGGTTAAAGAAAACAAGCAGGAATCCCAGTTGCAAGTCCAACGTATGGCGATCTTCAATCAGTGTAAAATTATTGAAGCCGTCAATGATCAAGATGAAACGTACTATCTTTTTTTTCATAAAGATCAGTATTTGAATTATGCTTCCGCGAAGAAATTGACCAAGCGGTCTTATGTGAATAAAGCCTTCCAAAAAGGGATCGTATTCCTACCTCCTCACCCGCTGATTGATTTCGTCCTCTCCTCCCAGCCTCAGTTCAGCAAGCGAAGTTTTAATGGATTATTTAAAAAACTCCAGAACTATTATAGTTTGCAGGAAACGGCTTTGATTGCCACCTACTTCGAATCCTTTATTAATAAAGAAAAATTATCAAACTTTATCGAAAGCCTTTTTTACAAAGAACGCCGTGACGGAAAGTTACTGTCATGTTACCGAATTCTTCACATCCTTAAAGACTTCTCCCCACATCATCGTTTAGTGGACGCTTTTTCAGGAGATCTTGATTTCAACCGATATGATGAGCGTTACAAAAACAATGATGAGACTATTCTATCCTCCGACCCAATTTATATGGAGAAAAAATTGTATTCTTCCAAGCACCATGATCAGTCATTTCAGAAATTATCAAATATGTATACTAAACAAGGCCGAATAAATGACTTGCTGGCGATCTCCATTCAGCAAGCTGTGCACACGCAGGAGCCAAAAGATTATGCAGCCCTGCATGCGCTGATAGACAATCGATTCGAGGACTTAGACCGTCTCCACCTGCTTGAAGATTTGCATAAACGCGGGTTGGCCCTTGAGACGCTGCAGCAGGATTTACTGCATGCTTATATCGAAAATGAAAAATTCAAGGACATACTAAAACTAATCCACCAGAGCGGACTCACTCTAACCTCTCACCAGTCTGGTCAATTAGTGAAGATGGTTAAAGAAAATGAGGACGCAGCTGAGGAATTGACCCCTGAGGAATTACGAATGCTTCTCGAGCATTTGCTGGACAGCGGCGACCCCGAGGCAGCTGAGATTCTTACCCGGGCGGTCAGTTCCCTGCTGGATGAACATGAAGTTTCTTATATCAAAAAATGGGCAGAGCCTCTCAAGCACCATCCCCAGGCAGAACCCGTTATAAAAAAAGTTGACCTGATGAACGAACTAATCGAGGATCCTAACCAGCAAATGAAGTTAGGCGAACTTTATCATGAATTCCGCCAGCCTCAAAAAGCCATTGAATGTATGAGTTTTGATATGGAACTTCGTGAAGAAGACCATCGACCGGTCCAGTGGCTTGCTAAACTGTATCATGAAGTGGGCATGAAAGAAGAACATCACGCCTACAAACAGCTGTACATTGATATGGTGAAACGTCGAGCATAAAGATTCAAGAAGCACAACACGAGACTTACAGTGTGTTGTGCTTTTTCTATTTGCTGACATATTTAATTTGAACGCTTCCTTATCAAGAAATATACCATTAACTAGGAGTATCTCCGCAATTTGTACCGTTTTCCACGTATGGTTTGTTCAGTGGTGCATGGGTAAAAAAAGAGTGTTAGGCTTTTATATAAGGGAATACATACCAAAACAAGAGAGGATGTGTACATAATTGAAAGTAAAAATTAAACATTTAATTTGTCTCACAGGACTTGGGCTACTGCTAAGTTTTCTGCTCCCTGTCAACGTTTCAGCCGCAGTGTTCGGTCCAGACTCCTGGGAACAATACCGGTTAAACAAAACAAATAACCCTGTCCACGGAGGATCCGTAGATGAAGCCATCCGAAAAAAGTACCCCACCGACAACCAGCTCAGGGCTACTCCAGTAGTGGTTAATGACACCCTCTACATCGGAAACCACAATACCGGAAGCCTGCAAGCCTTTAATGTGAAAAGTGGCGAGCGTCTATGGAAGTCTTCTGCCCCTAACTGGGTACATTCAGAAATGATATACAAAGACGGTGTTCTTTTTGTCGGCTACGGGAACCGTTATTATCAGGAGAATGGTAACCGCGGAACTGGTGAAAGCGGAGTCCTGGCTGTAGATGCGGAAACAGGAGAAACCGTATGGAAGTTTGATACGAATGGAGAAGTCATGCCTACCCCCGCCATCCATGGAGATCACGTCTATATCACGGCAGGTGATGAACAGCTATATGGCGTGAACCGTGAATCAGGGGAACTGGACTGGCAGTTTGATCTTGGAAGTATCGTCAGTATGTCCTCTCCCGTCATTGAAGGGGATACTCTTTATGTAGGCGGAGGTGGAAGTGCAGAGCAGTTTCATTTTAACGCCATCAATCTTGCCAATCAGGAACGAAAATGGGAAACGGAATTTGACCAGGTGGCGGCAGGACTGGATGACGTGCCCCCTGTCGTAAGTGAAACTTCGATCTATACCACTGCCCTCGTAAAAGCCGAGGGAGACAATATGTATGAACATATGCTGTATGAAATGGACAAAGAAACGGGTGAAATCACGCATAAAGAATCCCTGGGCACAGGAGAGCATGTAAAAAACAATAAATCCGGCGCTCCTGTCCTGCAGGATGGAACCATTTTTGTGGGAAGCCCGATTACACAAAAATTCTACGCCTTTGATACGGAAGCTAAAGAGATGAAATGGGAGTATGAAGGCGGCGTCAATAAAGCCCCTCCTGTTGCCTATAACGAATATGTTTATTTTGGTAACGCAGCGGGAGACGTCTTCACCTTTGAAGCAGAATCCGGCGAATTGGTTAACCAGATGAAGCTTGGCGGTACGCTTGCCCCGGCCGGCGCGATTATTATGAACGAGCACTATATTTCTGGAAGCCAGGACGGAAATGTTTACATTCAGCCGCTTAAAGATATTCGAACCCTAAGTGAATCCGAACTGTACACTGGCGAAAAGTCAGAGGAATTTACCGAGGTATCATCGGATCAGGAAAACGCGGGGGACTCCACATCTTCATCCGAAGGCTCTGAAGAATCCAGCAACTCCAACACCACCCTGATCATCATCCTTGTCGTATTAGCCCTAGTCATTTTCTTAGGGATCTATTGGTATCGTAAAAACTCTGAAAAAAAGAACTCTCAGCCAAAATAATGACATTAAAAAAGCCGCTCTTATCGTAAGAGCGGCTTTTGATTTCTGTTATTGAGCTTTTCTCTGATCTTCTGAATGTCTTATATTCGCCTTTAAGCGTCGAATATCCACTTTCGTTAAAATCGAGACAATTAAAGCAATGACGAATAAACCAGCAAAATAAATTAAACTACTCTCATAGCTGCCTACTGTGTCTCTCATGAAGGCTGCAAATGTAGGGCCAACTAAACCAGCTGCTGCCCAGGCAGTCAAAATATAGCCGTGGATTGCTCCAAGTTCCTTCGTTCCAAACAAGTCGCCAATAAAGGCGGGAATAGTTGAAAATCCTCCACCATAACACGTATAAATAATCCCGAAGAAAATGACGAATAGTGTAACAGATGTGGTCATTGGTAACAGGATGAACAACACAATCTGCAGGGCAAAGAAAATCAAGTAGGTGGTGGAACGTCCAATATAATCGGATGCTGTGGCCCATGCAATTCGCCCGCCGCCATTAAAAAGTCCCATAATTCCTACCAGCGAAGCGGCAGCTGCTGAAGTCATTCCTACTGTATTCTCAGCAATCGGTTTTGCAGCGGATATTACAGCGATTCCACAGGTGACATTAATAAACAGCATGATCCATAGATAATAGAAACGCTTCTTCTTTAAGGCTTCCTTGGCTCCGATGAAGGCAAGGTCCATCTTATCTACATCCTCTTCCTCGGAGTCATCATACCCCTCCGGCGTCCATCCTTCTGGCGGACGTGACATGTAGAGAGAAGATAGAATCATAATAACAAAATAGGAAGCTCCTAAAATATAAAACGTCATAGCAATTCCTACTGAGCCGATTAACCAGTTCATAACGGGACTGGCAATTGCGGCCGCAAAACCAAAGCCCATAATAGCCATGCCGGTCGCAAGTCCACGTCGGTCTGGGAACCATTTAACCAATGTAGAGACAGGTGCTATGTAACCCACACCGAGCCCAATGCCTCCAAGTACTCCATAAAATAAATACAAAGCCCACAATGATCCGAGGTTAACAGCAAATCCTGAGCCGAATACTCCAATTCCAAAAAATATGGCAGCCGTAATACCAGCTACGCGCGGGCCATATTTTTCCACAAACCAGCCAAGAAAAGCAGCAGATAATCCTAAGAATAAGATAGCTAAACTAAATGTAAATTGTACTTGCGACGAACTCCACCCAAATTCTTCTATTAAAGGATTTGTAAAGTTACTCCACGCGTACACAGAGCCAATGGATATATGTATCCCTACCGCACATAAAGCAATCAGCCATCGATTCTTCACCTTCTGTTTTGCCATAATTGTCCTCCATTCGAGATAAATATGAATCTATTACCTCTTTCCTTTCTTATGATTTTTCAAACATACTTTGGCATAGAAGGATATAATTTACATTTACTACGACCAGTAAAGGATCGGGAGAGTCAGGTACTCGTGAACCTCCATTTTTTTAGAGATAATTTTAGGAAGAAACATAGCTCTTTTTTTCATCCAGCCCCAACGTTTTTGATCTACATCTAACCAGAAGAAATCTGTGACCACCGCTAATACGATAATAATTGAACTACCCCCACTTACTCGCTGACTCTCCTTGAAGTTGGGGGATTCCTAAGAGCACGAACCTAACGGTTCGTTCAAATGATTAGGCTAGCCCCGTCGCACCGACGGTTGTAAGGATTCTTTGAATCTCCTTCAATATATTGAAGCTCGCATT